>DHQK01000069.1:19314-20868 GCA_002411085.1 Marinilabilia sp. UBA5340
CATAGTATTGATTTTGGCAGGAGGTATTGCCTGGTATTTAAATGAACAAACCGGCAGTATTGAAGACTTTGAGGAACGGAACAACAAATACGCCGAATTGAGTTATTATTCTTCAGAAACCGGAGAATTTATCAGCCCCCAACAGCTACCTTTTTATCCTGAAAAAACCACAGGAGGAGATCCGGGCTTTGCCAGGTTTTTTAAAACATCACCTTATGCCCCAGAATCCCCGTTTCCAAAACAGATGCTCACTAAAAATGATTTCTCAGAAACACCGGCTGATTTTGCCACTTATTGGTTAGGGCATTCTACAGTGATTCTTGAACTGGATGGAAAGCGAATTTTATTTGATCCGGTATTCAGAAATGCAGGTCCCCTGCCAATTGTTACCAGAAGGTATGATGAATCTCCTCTGAAAAGAGAAGACCTTCCCGAAATTGATTTGGTCATTATTACGCACGACCATTACGATCATCTGGAAATGGCAACCATTAAGCATCTCGCAGATAAAGACATAAAATTCCTTACACCTCTGGGCGTGGGAACCAGATTAGAAGGTTGGGGCGTTCCCGGGAAAAATATAACCGAATTAGGATGGAATCAGGAAACCGTATTTGATTCAATCAAGATTACTGCACTTCCCGGCATTCATTATTCCGGAAGAAGCAATTCTGACCGGAACCAAACACTCTGGGCATCTTATGCGATTAAAGGCAAAGACAAAAATATATTTAACAGTGGTGACACAGGATACGGAACACACCTGAAAGAGATCGGTGAAAAATATGGTCCCTTTGATATGGCTTTCGTGGAAATTGATGGATGGAACAACGGATGGCCTCTGACACATCTGTTTCCCGGGCAGGTCATTCAATTATGCAAGGATGTAAACACGCAACTCCTATTCCCCACGCACTGGGGAACCTTTGATTTGGCCTTGCATCCATGGAGGGAGTCCATTCAAATGGTGGCCGACCAGGCAAAGGAAAATGACATTGAACTCATCGCTCCTGTCATGGGCCAAAAAGTAATTCCAGGGCTGACCGCCACATCTTATTGGTGGGATAACGTCAATGGAAAATAGTTTTCCCTTTCAACGAAAAAAGGGAAAAATTCATAAGCAGAAGAATGAAAAGAAAACATTTTTCGAACTGTTTGATGATTTTGTGGAAGAACGAGGAAAACAGAACGACTGGACAAATGCGACATATACGAAGTTTAAAACAGTCAGAAGTCACTTAAACGACTTTGACTAAGGCATTGAATCAGACAACCTCAATGAAGAAGAACTGACCGAATATGTATTGTCCCTTCGGGATGATAAAGTCATGAAAAACAGCACCATAAAAAAGCAACTCGGCTTCCTGAAATGGTTCTTAAACTGGGCAGTAGAAAAAGGGCATACCACCAATATGACCTACAAGAAATTCAAACCAAAATTAAAAACTGCCGAGAAACAAGTTATTTATGGATCATCATAATAATGCCTACCTATTGTAAACTTTCAAAGATCATAATCGAATAAATACGAGAAAGGCAACACATTTCACTGAC
>DHQK01000021.1:0-3560 GCA_002411085.1 Marinilabilia sp. UBA5340
AACAGTAAGAGAAGAAAATTGAGTGAAAGAATAAGTACATTAAAAAAATCAAGGAATGCTAGTATACGAGTTTAAATCATTCTATAGAAAAATAATTCATCAGAAATTGTTCTTTGGAATTAATCTGGTGGGATTGACCATTGGAATGTTCTTTGCCATACTGGCTTTTTTGTATGTACAGGATGAATGTAAATACGATAAGCATTTTTCCAATGCAGATGATATTTACTTGTTGTCGTGTAATAATGGTCGAAACCAAAAATTGCACCGCAACCAACCTGCCATATTTATGGATCGGATATTGGAAAACGTACCCGAGGTGAAAGATGGCATTCGTATTAGTTGGCGGGATGTAAATATGCTGGTAAATAACATTCGGAGGGAGGAGATCGATTTCTCGTATGCCGATGCAGGCATCTTTAACTTTTTGGGATGGGAACTGGTTAATGGAAAGGCTGACGAGGTGCTTGAAGCTCCTATGAATGTGGTAATTTCCGAAAAAATGGCAAAACAGATTTTTGGAGATGAAAACCCAATTGGTCAAATTGTTAATATAGAAAACAAAGACGATTTTACTATTACCGGAGTTTTCAAGGATTTTCCTGATCAGGCTTATATCGATGTTGATTTTATAGCATCGATGAATTCATTTAAAACCGTTCCGGGCGGTATGCTCCATCAATGGGGATGGCATAGTTCGTGGATTTATCTGAAATTGCCAGAGACAAATGATTTGGATGAGGTAGAGAAAAAAATTGCCGACGTGTGGAATGAGCATACCGAAGATATCCACTGTAAGGGTGATTATATTGTATCCTATCTTCAACCATTCAAAGACAACTATCTGAAATCCGGCGACATAACAGGTCTTGTCGATCCAATGACCTACATCGTTAGTTTTTCCATTATTGCACTGCTTATTTTAACTATATCATGCATCAATTTTATTAATTTATCGCTTGCTGTTAATGGCCAAAGATTGTCCGAAAACCAAATAAAAAAGGTGCTGGGTGCAAATAAAGGACAGTTGATGTTTCAAACTGTTTTCGAAATATTTATTTATGTATTATTTGCAATCTTATTGAGTAGTATTGTTCTTAAGATCAGTTTATCAGCAATTAACAACTTTCTGGGCAAGCATATTTTATTCTCTTTAATCAGTAATGGTGAGCTGATTCTCTTTTTGACAATTGCCTGCATAGCAATCCTTACAGCTTGCGGTTTATCATCGGCAATATTGATTTTTAAACGCAGCAATGAAAATCAACTGTATGTAACCCGAACCAATTCATCGAAGGTGCATAATGGATTTAGAAACTCATTGGTTGCGGTTCAGTTTGCAATAGGAATAATACTCATTGTCTCTACAGTTGTTGTAAGCCAGCAACTTAAGCTTATTCGACAGCACGATGTTGGATTTGATAAGGAACAAGTTCTTTTTATCAAAAACTATGAAGGAGAGAATGCAAAACGCTATCGTTTACTGAAAGAAACGTTGACCAAATATCCCAATGTTGTTTCAGTAAGTTGTGGGTCTAATGTGCCAGCAGATGGCGTGAATAACTGGGGAGGCGCACAATTGGCAGATGATAGTCAAGTAAGAATGGAAGGTTGTGGTTTTATTTCTGTCGATTACAATTATCTCGACTTGATAGGAGCACAATTTATTGAGGGGCGGGATTTTGATAAAAACAGAACTGAAGATATTGATCAGGTTATTATTACAGAAACATTGGCCAAAGAACTTCAGTTAAAAGATGTCGTTGGTACTTACCTGACTGATATGTGGGATGACAGTCACCGCAAAATCGTTGGTTTAGTTAAGGATGTTGAATATGAAACCATACACGAAGCAAATGTACCGATTGCTTTTTTTTGCAGGCGAAGTACCAATTTAGATTGTAACGATAACATATTGGTTAAGTTGAAACCCGACAAATTATCCAATATGCTTTCAATCATTAATGAAGAATGGGAAAAAATATCTCCTGAATATCCACTCAAATATCAGTTTTTGGATGAGGTATTCAATGATAATTACTTAGCTGAAATAAGAACAGGGAAATTGATGGGTTTTATGGCTATTGTTGCAATTCTATTGTCAGCAATGGGATTGTTTGCATTGGCATTGTTTCACATCAACTCAAAAATTAAAGAAATCGGCATCCGCAAAGTCAACGGCGCTAAAATCTCCGAAGTTATGGTATTGCTCAATAAAGATTTCGTCAAATGGGTAGTTATCGCCTTTATTATCGCCTGCCCCATTGCCTGGTACGCCATGCATAGATGGCTCGAAAACTTTGCCTATAAAACAGAATTGAGCTGGTGGGTTTTCGCCCTGGCCGGATTGCTGGCACTGGGGATTGCATTGCTGACTGTTAGCTGGCAAAGCTGGCGGGCAGCAACACGCAATCCTGTGGAAGCATTACGATACGAATAGAAAATTTAAAGTATATGAATTTAATTAATATCCGATCTACGATTAATCATTTAAGAAAGAATAGATTTCATGCACTGCTGAATATTTTCGGTCTTGCCGTAGGGTTGTTATTCTTTTTACATATAGTTGTTTACCTTGGATATGAGAAGGGTTTTGACACCTTCTGGCCCGATCATGAGCGCATCTATCGTGTAAATTACGATATTACCCAGGCGGGCGAAGAGGTCCTTCATTCCACTAAAACACCACGAGGTCTTTTCAGAGTTATTCAGGAGGATATTCCGGAGGTGGAATATGCAGGAATTGGTTATATAGAGCAGGTGTTGGTCAGATATGAGGATAGATATTACAGTGATCAGCCCGATTTGTGGGTGGAGGGCGATTTTGTAGATGTTTTTGGATTGGAAATGATGCGGGGCAGGGCCACACTCAATCGTCCCAATACCTGTGTGATTTCTGAATCAAAAGCAAAAGAAATATTTGGAAATGAAGACCCCATCGGTAAGGTATTGTTTGTGAATCAGGGGATGCGTCATGAGATTACAGGAATTTTCGAGGATTTGCCTGCCAATTCTCACATCCACTTTGATTACTTTATGCCAATACGAACCTGGGTGAGTATGGGTGAGCTTGATGAAAGAGGAGGTTTTGAGGGTGCTCACTGGTGGACTTACCTGAAGGTTAAAGAGGGAGTGCCCGCAAAACAGATCGAAACATCACTTGATGCAATTGTAGAAAAGTATTTCAATCATCTGCCACGTCAAAACCGGGTAGGAAAACTTTCACTTCAGTCGCTTTCTGATATTCATTACAGCACCAAACGTGAGGGTGAACTGGGAGTGAGTACCCGAAAAATAACCATAGATGCTTTGATGCTGATTGCGGCTCTCATTTTGATTGTTGTATGGATGAACTATATAAATCTATCGACCGCTTTGTCGCGAAAGCGATTGAACGTTTTTGCAATTTTCAGAAAGTTGGGAGCCGGGAAAAAAGAGTTGTTTGTTATCGCCCTTACCGAAAGTGTTATTATCAACCTGGGTGCTATTGCTTTGGGCGGAGTACTCTTTTTTATTACCCGTGGAGTCTTTGATCGGATGCTGGGCGTTCCTTTCAAAAA
>DHQK01000021.1:3888-4438 GCA_002411085.1 Marinilabilia sp. UBA5340
CCTGCACTTCAGCAACAACGGAAAATCATGAAAAACAGTGGATCACAATGGCTTGTTGCGCTGCAGTTTTTTATGTCCGTTTTTCTGGTAATCAGTTCGATTACGGTTTCCAGACAAATACATTTTATGCAAAATTCTGATCTGGGAGTTAATTTGGATCAGGTAGTTGTTATCAACGGGGCTGCTTCTACGCATGGAGATCCCCTTCGCAGAGAGAACTTTATCATGTTCCGCGATGAGGCTGTTCAAATACCGGGTATCACCAGCGGAACTGCAAGTTGGAATGTGCCGGGACAACCTGTTCGATTCAGTAGCAATGACCTTTCCAGGCCAGAAGCACAAAGTGATTTGAAAAGCCAGGTCGCGGTAAGTCAGGTGGATGGTGGGTTTATTGATACTTATGGGCTGAATTTGTTGGCAGGCCGCAATTTTGAACAACCTTTTCGCAACGATTCAAATAATGTAATTGTAAGTGAGAGCATCATTCATTTGTTGGATTATAACTCTCCTGAAGAGGCGGTGAACAGACAGGTCAGATTGGCTGGCCAAC
>DHQK01000148.1 GCA_002411085.1 Marinilabilia sp. UBA5340
AAATCAGGACATACAATAAACTATGCGATTCCTTAACCCGAAAAAATCAACCATTGTAGACACGATTCTCCTGCTCGGCAACACGGATAAAAGTTGTACGCTTAGTAAGCTCTTTCAACCGCGAAGCTCCCACATAAGTACAGGTGCTTCGAAGCCCTCCGAGAATATCCTGTACGGTTTGCTCTACAGGCCCACGATAATCTACTTCCACTGTTTTTCCTTCGCTGGCACGGTATTCAGCCACTCCTCCAGCATGTTTATCCATGGCAGTAGACGAACTCATACCATAAAACTGCTTGTACCTGCGACCATCTCTTTCAACAACTTCTCCACCACTCTCATCATGACCGGCCAGCATTCCGCCCAGCATCACAAAATCAGCCCCTGCACCAAAGGCCTTCGCCACATCACCGGGAGTAGTACAACCACCGTCACTGATAATCTGGCCTCCTATACCATGAGCAGCATCAGCACACTCAATAATCGCAGAAAGCTGGGGATACCCTACCCCTGTTTTCACGCGGGTAGTACACACAGAACCCGGCCCAATACCTACTTTCACGATGTCGGCCCCTGCAAGTAACAACTCCTCCACCATTTCTCCGGTAACTACATTGCCAGCCATAATCACCTTATCCGGGAACGTTTCCCGGGCCTTCTTCACAAAGGCCACAAAATGTTCGGAATAACCATTGGCCACATCAATGCACAAAAACTTTAAAGAAGGGTGATTTTGAAAGATGCGTTCTGCCTTCTCCAGATCCTGATTTCCCGTTCCCGTACTCACTGCAATATAGTTTTCGATTCCTTTTCCGGCACCGGACAAAAACTGCCCCCATTCCTCAATAGTATAATGTTTATGAATAGCTGTGAACATTCTTTTTGCTGCCAGCGCCAATGCCATATCAAAAGTACCAACGGTATCCATATTCGCCGCCATTACAGGCACACCAGTCCAAGCCGTTTCGGTGTGAAGAAACTTAAAAGTACGTTCCACATCGACCTGCGCCCGACTCGACAAAGTAGACCTTTTAGGACGAAACATTACATCCTTAAACCCAAGTTTTACATCATTCTCGATTCTCATCGCATTTCTGTTTTAAAATTCTTAACTGATAATTTACTCCCGGCTTCCCTGGCTGTCAACCCTTAATATTTTCCCAAAAAAAGGACAGCACCCCTGAGGATACCGTCCTTTCTGTTTTTGCGGATAAAACACTCTTACGTTCTATCCATCTTTTATTATCTATTCTATATTGATAAGACTCTTTCCGGTCATATCATCCGGTTTCTCAACGCCCATCAAATTCAATAACGAAGGGGCAACATCTGCCAGAATACCATCTTTAACCTCGCCTTTTCGCTCGGTCACCCAAATAAATGGAACCGGATTGAGTGAGTGAGCCGTATTAGGCGATCCATCAGGATTTACAGCGTTATCAGCATTTCCGTGGTCGGCAATTATTATTGCCTCATAGCCATTTTCCTTTGCAGCTTCCACTACATCTTTCAGACAGGAATCCACTGCTTTCACTGCTTTCTCAATGGCTTCGTAAACGCCGGTATGTCCAACCATATCGCCATTGGCAAAATTCAGACAAACAAAATCATATTTTTTCTTGTTCAATTCGCCGACAATAGCATCCCTCACCTCGTAAGCACTCATTTCTGGTTGCAAGTCATAGGTCGCTACTTTTGGGGAATTGATCAGAATGCGGTCTTCTCCTTCGAATACTTCTTCACGTCCACCTGAAAAGAAGAATGTTACATGTGCATATTTTTCAGTTTCAGCAATTCTGAGCTGTTTCAATCCATTCTGAGCAACAACTTCACCCATGGTGTTCTTCACATTGTCTTTGTCGAACAAGATGTGCATCCCTTTAAAAGTGGCATCATAAGGCGTCAAAGTACAATAGTGCAATGGAATGGTTTTCATATCGTATTCAGGCATATCCTGCTGGGTAAGCACCTGTGTGATTTCCCGGGCCCGATCATTGCGAAAGTTAAAGAAAACAACCACATCACCTTCCTGAATAGTACCAACCGGTTTACCATCTTCATCTACATTCACAATAGGTTTGATAAACTCATCGGTAACATCATTGTCATAAGATTCCTGAATGGAGGCAACAAGATCATTGGTCTCTGTCCCTTTACCTTTCACCATCAGATCGTAAGCCTCTTTGACACGCTCCCAGCGTTTATCACGATCCATGGCATAATAACGACCAATAACAGAAGCCACTTTCCCTACCGAAGTTTTCAGGTGATCAAGCAATTCAGTCATATAACCTTTACCGCTTTTGGGGTCGGTATCACGACCATCCATAAAGGCATGAACAAATACTTTCTCCAATCCAAAATCTTTAGCGACATCAGTAAGTTTATAAAGATGTTCCTGACTACTGTGTACTCCACCTTTTGATACCAATCCGAGAAAATGCACCTGTTTATCATTTTCTTTTGCGTAATTATAGGCTTTCACCAATTCAGGATTTTCCGATATACTATTGTCCTTTATGGCCAGATTGATCTTCACCAAATCCTGATAGACTACACGACCCGCACCGATATTGAGGTGCCCTACTTCAGAGTTTCCCATTTGTCCGTCGGGCAATCCAACATTTTCGCCTGAAGCCTGAAGTTGTGCATTGGGATATTTCTTAACAAGACTCTCAAAATAGGGCGCACCAGCAGTATAAATCACATCAGATTTATCTCTTTTTCCATATCCCCATCCATCGAGAATAATTAATATGGTTTTTTTGTCCATGATTATTTAATTTTTATTGAATTTCCGCTTGTTCAATGAAGAAACAAACAACTCTTCATTGAGTTTACAATGAGGGCCAAAAGTACCTATTTTGCCATCAAAAAAAAAGCTCAGGGTGTTAAGGAAGTTAAAAATCGCCCCCATCAAAAGTCTTATACAAAGGAAACACCTGCCATATTTATTCATCACTCATTGTTTATTCTTACCTGATCGCTGCTCTTTAGTTTTTAATTTCTGAACCATTTTCGAAACGTCCAATCCTCATTTTTGAACACCCTCGGTTAAAAGTCAGGAACAATAAGGGGGTGAAAATGTGTAATTTTTCATTTTTCGCAAATCAAAAATTCCACTACAAGAAGACACGAACAACAATAAAACCCTATAATTCAACCCAGTGATAATTTAACCCCCAACTTAGAACAAGAAAGATCTTTAAATTCTTCTAAATTTGAACATTGAAGACGTTTGAAAAACATTTAGCGATATGACCACTACTTTTTTAGAAAAACCAACACGACTGAAGATATTTTTCAGAGCATTCATTGGGCTGCTTATTCTAAGCGGAATACAGGCAGAGGCACAACAAAACCATTACGATGCTGTACCGCCAGAAATCGCCAGCGTGAATGCACCTTTTGAGATGCCGGAATTCAGTCGCCCCGTATTTCCTGAAAGGACATTTGACATACGTAATTTTGGAGCCCAGGAAAAAGGAACCCAAAACACAAAATGTACCCAAGCTATCCATGAGGCTATAGATGCAGCAGCTGCCTCCGGCGGCGGCAAAGTACTGATCCCCGAAGGAAATTGGCTTACTGGCCCTGTTCATCTTCGCAGTAATATAAATCTACATTTTGAAGAGGGAGCAGTGTTGTTTTTCAGCGAAGACAAAGAGGACTACCTCCCGGTAGTACTCCACCGTTATGAGGGAGTGGAGGCCTACAATTACTCTTCGCTTATTTATGCTAAAAATGTAAAAAACGTAGCCATTACGGGGAAAGGTATTCTGGAAGGGCAGGGTCAACACTGGCTTGAATGGGGCACTGTCCAACCCCGTGCAGAAGCCACCCAAGTGCCTCTCTCGCGCAGAAAAAACTTCGGTAAAGGCGCAGGCAAAGAAGGTATGCGCCCCAGTTTTGTGGTATTCTGGGAATCGGAGGATATTTTTATCGAAGGCATCACCCTCCGGGAGAGCCCCATGTGGAACATCCACCTCATCTACTCCAATCATATTGTGGTTCGTGACATCACCATCAACAGTGTGAAATCGCATAACGGAGATGGCATTGTTCTGGATTCCTCAAGCGATGCACTTTTGGAATACAATCATCTGAGTACCGGTGATGATGCTATTGTGCTTAAATCCGGCTTCAATGAAGAAGGACTGAAAATAAACATTCCAACAGAGAACGTAGTCATACGCAATTATTATGCATACGATGTACGCACCGGAAGCGGCGGTGTGGTCTTTGGGAGTGAAACCTCAGGCGGAATTCGCAATATCTATGTGCATGATGCCCTTTTTGAAAAATGTGACAGGGGAATCCGTTTTAAAACAGCACGTGGACGCGGAAACATAACAGAAAACATCATTATTCGGGATGTTCAAATGAAAAACATCAAATACGAAGCAATCAACTTTAACACAGCCTACACCGGAGCTGGCATTGGCCCATCTCCTCTTGTGAGAAACATAGACATCCGGAATGTTAAGATTGACGGCGTTCCAAATGCCATCGTATTGAACGGGCTACCTGAAAAATGGCTTGAAAACATTTACATGGAAAACATTTCTGCTGTTAATGCCAAAGAAGGAATTCGTCTGGCAAGGGCAAAAAGCCTGGTAATGAAAGACATTTATATTGAATCTGAAGCCAGGGCCATGATTGCTGATGACGTTTATGAAGTGAAATTTGAAAACGTTGTACTCAAAGACAAAACAGGCGGCAAACCTGTTTTACTTAAAGGAAGGTACTCCGGAGCCATAGTTGCATCTGATTTATCTGAAAAAGATATTGAATTTGAAGAAGGTGCCGATAAAGACATACTAATGGAGCATTTACCCTCTGCCAGTTGGTAACTATCAGAAAAACACAAAAACACCCGAATACAAAAGGATATCATTGATATGCAGCATATTGTTTTTCCGGGGAGTGCTTAAATCATTTTTTTCTGATAAAGCTTCCACCAGGGTGTGCCTGGAGATTGATGGTGCTCGTAATGATAACCAAAGAACCAGCATGACAGAAAAGCCAGGGTGTGGTTCCGCTGAAGTGTCCGGGATCGATAAGGCATCATTTCATCCCGGTGAGGCTGACGATGCGGTGCATAGACACCAAAATAAAACATTTGAAAGGTCGAAAGAAATGCAGGAACAATCCATAAAATCACAAGACGCATTTCGGAAAACCATATTGAAAGCACATTAAACAAAATGGCCATAATCAAAATCTGCCAGATGGTTACATACCTCCACATAAATGTAAAATACCAGATAAAAAAGTTCTGCGATCTCTCACAATAATCAGGGTCTGCACCAGTACCCGGATGATCGTGATGTTTCTGATGATTCTTTTTTAAGCGGGCGAAAGAGAGTCCGGCATAAAGGAAACTGGCGACAGTTCCGACAATCCTGTTTGTAGTGTCATGAAACGGTCTGATGGTGCCATGCATCCCGTCGTGCCCAGTTATAAAAAGTCCGGTAAAAAGATGTGCCTGAATTAAAACATGCAAATACATCCATGGATTAGAAAGATTCATCTCCACAAAAAGCAGAGAAAATGCCAGATGCCCAAACCAGGCCAACACAACGATTATTGCTATAAAAACTCCCATTCGTCACTTCATTAAACCAAATCACAGGCTTCTGCAGGCATCCAGTGAGCATCACGTCCATCCCATTTTACGTTGCAGCCAATAGGGTTGGTAGCTTCAACAGGTGATGGTGCTCCACTGGTGAGCGCATTCAGTACTATATCAAGCGTATTCTCAGTAATTCTACGTGCATCACAGGGTGAATCAACGCCTCGTCCGGTATAAACAAGCTTTCGGTTCTCGTCGAAAACGTAAAAATGAGGGGTGCGCAATGCTCCATAGGCTCGTGCAACATCCTGTCTTTCATCACGCAGATAAACCCATGGAAACTTTTCTGATGCCATACGTTCCACCATGTGTGCAAAATCATCCTCTGCATAGGTGTTTTCGCTATTGGAATTGATCCCTACAAAACGAACACCTCTACCAGAAAATTTATCAGCAGTAGCCCGGGTAACCTCATCGGATCCCAAAACATAAGGACAGTGATTGCAGGTAAAAAACACCACCAACCATGGAGACTCAGAAAAATCACTCAGAGAATAAGTTTTACCATCGGTGGCCGGCAATCGAAAATCCGGTGCATCTTGTCCTGTATTCAAAGTAAAAGCCATAAGCAAAATGTTTTTGCAAAGAAACAATCAACCCCGCATTAGGTTTAATCAGATTCACAATACGTAAAAAACGAATACTGCAAACAGATTCCTTCAGGCTTCCATGGAGTTCGCGCCAGATTGCCTTCTCCGGGAAAGAGGTTTTAAAACCAAAACTATTTCATTAACTACGCTCCAGGGGTATCCTGAGAAATCATAAATAAAAACAGTCTGGTTATTCAGTCTGAATTCGGCTTTATGGCCCTGAATGATCACATCATCAAGCATATTCCTTTTGAAAGAATGGGATTTTTGATGCGAATTTTTAAACTCTACTTTATCTTCTAAAATTTGGAGATAATTGTGTTCCTTAACCAGTCGCCGGTCTATTAATGCAAAACCTATATTCCCGATTCCGGACACAAGAAGTGCAAAAGACAATAAAAAGAAGCCTGAAGCAGGATTTGCATTAAACAGTCCAAAGAGACCTATTGCAAGGCCAATAACGCCAAGGGTAATATAGAGTCGTTTTCGGGAAGTGCCAAGCCGGCGACGGCCATAAAACTCAATTTTGTAATTTTGTGACATAGCTTTTAGAATTTCATCAAAGATAGTAATTATCAGACTACATCACTGCTTTCACTGTTTATCAAACTCTTAGCGCTCTGATTTTCTTTATCATCCCATGAATCACTTCCGACTTGAGTGGTTTGGCCAGGTAATCATCAAATCCCATTTTCAACCCTTTTTCTCTTTCTTCGGCCAGAGCATAAGCCGTAACAGCAATTACAGGGACTGAAGCATTTAACTCTTTTATTTTCGCCAGTGCTTCGTAACCATCCATAACAGGCATTTTGATATCCATCAGCACAAGATCTACCTGATTGCTTTCAAAAAGCTCTACTGCCTTTTCTCCATTCATGGCATGCAGGATCCTCACATTATCCTCTGCCAGAACAGCTTCCATATATAAAAAATTGATCTCCTCATCTTCGGCAACAAGGATTGTCAGGTCTGGGCCTGGATTTGCAGAGGTATTTACCGGAACGGCGGGTTTCAAGACTTCCTGATCTATACTCTTCTGTGCCACAGGCAGTGAGAAAGAAAAAACTGTACCTTTACCCTTGGCAGACTCCACTTCTAACCGGCCTCCCATTATTTCCACAAGCTTCTGAGAAATAGAAAGTCCAAGTCCGGTGCCTCCATAGCTGCGACTAAATCCACTCTCCTCCTGCCAAAAGCGTTCAAAAATCTTTTGCAGGTTTTCTTTGTCAATACCAATCCCGGTATCATTCACAAAAAACCTCATAAACCCCCCATCCATTTCATATCCAAAATTCACCTGTCCCGACAGCGTAAATTTCAATGCATTGGATAAAAGATTTGTCAACACCTGCCTCAGCCGCTTAGGATCAGCCTCAATGGAACTATCCTCATCGTTCAAAGGCTTACTTACATGCAAAGAAACATCTTTGTCGGTAGTCACCGGATTGTAAAACGTAAACAGATCATTCAACAAATCGTTGACCACTACATTTATCACCCTCAACTTAATAGCTCCTGCCTCAATTTTAGAAATATCCAAAACATCATCAAGAATATGAAGCAGCTGATGCCCGCTATCGACAATCACCTTTGAGTAAAACTCTACTTTTTCGGGCGTATGTTTTTTAGAAGCAAGCATTTCAGAAAAGCCAAGAATCCCGTTCATGGGTGTCCGAATTTCATGACTCATATTGGCAAGGAAAGCAGTCTTCAAACGATCACTCTCCTGAGCAATTTTCTTGGCATTCAGCAGCTCTTTGTTCAACAGATTTAATTTTTCATTAAGATGCTGATATCTTTCATTTTGCTTTTTCAGATTATTTTCTCCCTCGATGGCTTTCGTCACATCATCAAAAATAGAAACCACTTCCCCGGTTGGCAAAGAATAAATATAGTTTTTTCTCCACCCCTGATGACTTTTAAACTTGAAGAAATAGGGATTCAATTGAACCGGCTTTCCGGTTCTGGACACCCGCTTAAGAGCCAGAAGCAAAGCTCCACCGGCCATCTTAGGAAATACACTCTGAAATCTCTTACCAATAATATTGTCACGATTTATACCCGTAATTTTCTCGGCAGTTTTATTAAATGCGACAAACCGAAAATCAGCACCATTACCAATGGGTTTATATACCGCCACCCCGCTGCTCATATTCTCGAACATCTCGACATACCGGAGCTCACTCTCTTTCAGACGTATTTTAGCTAATTTACTGCGGGTTATATCCCTAAAACTCCAAACTCGTCCTAAGGGCTCATTGTGCCAGTAGATGGTCTTTGAGAATCTTTCATAAATTCGCCCATCCTTAAAATAAAGCAGATCCGTTCGGGTCTCAGCCGGGTTTTTCTTAAGGTATTTCACCCCCTCCAGGAATGCATCGGGCGCTTTCAACTGGCAAACGAAAAAAGATATCCGCTCCTCTTCGTTCATTTCCTCGAAAACTTCCTGCGAAGTATCCCACAACTCCAGGAAGCGCCGATTAAACTTCAACAAATCGTCTTCATAACCTGTGACCAATATTCCGTTATCTGTGGCCTCAAGAATTGCTTCAGAGAGTGTATGATTTCGATGAAGTTCATCATTAAGTTCAGAGTATTTTTTATTGCGTTCGTGAAGCTCATCATTGGCTCTCAGATACTCTTCCTGCACATCTTTCAGGCATGGACCTGCATTCTCCAAATGATTGATGCTATGGCCATATTCAAAATATTCAACCACTTCGCCATTTTCATCTTTTACGGGTGTTACATTGATGGAAAACCAGCCTCCCAGTCGCTCAATATATTTGCGCACGTTTTCTGTTTTTCCACTAACCCTGGCCTTCTCAATACCACAATCATCGCACTGAGCACTTAACCCAAACAAAGCTTCATGACATTTTTGGCCCAAAACCTTTTGGTAATCATACCCAAAAAGCTCCATTCCCTTTTTATTGATTTCTCTGATACGAAAACCGGGATCAATCGAAACTACAATATCCTCGAGCGAATTCATCTTTTGGTTTTGTTCCCTGACATATTGATAACAATCAGAAACATCTATCATTAGCACCATAAAAACCTCATCTACGATACTATCCACCAAATACTTCTGAACATAAAACAGACCATGGGTGGAGATCGCTTCATCGCTTTTCAAGTCGCGATAAAATTCAACACCTCCATTTTCAACTTTGTCCTTCTGACGTATCTCATCAAAGAAGCCATTGATCAGATCCCGGGCTTTTAAACATTTCTGATTTCGACAGACATCCTTCCACACTTTATTCCTGAATGCAAACCTCCCGTTTACAATCAATGCAACACCCTCTGAAAGGAAGTCTAACAGTTCCCTTTTTCTCTGGCTTTTGGATTCATAAAAACTGGCAAGCACAGGAAAGACTTCACGACTTCGCTGCGATATTTTATGCGATTGAAAATTGGTTTTTCTCACCTCAATACAATTTTTCTTAAATCAACAAAGACGAACAGACCTTAATCAAGCCCCTATATATCACTACAATAATTTGGATACGGAACTCATTGCCATTTGGTTTTATTTCATCTTAAATAAATTAAGCATTAAACCACTAAAATCCTGAAACAGGCATTTAGTACTCCGATCTACAATCATTCCTAAGTTGAACAAAACAAGGATAACAAAGTAACGTTTTCCTTATCCTGAAGTTTCAGAACCAACATAGAAGATTGTTAGCCCTTTGACATTCGTTGGGTGAAAACCAGACATTTTTTGTCTGACAAACTGAGAATCGCTCTGCTTATTTCATCTGCTCACTTGAAATCCTCTGTGCTCTAATAGAAGAGATCACGAAACTGTTCTTCCGGGATATACTGGTAGGAAGTGGAGTAATTCTCTACCCGCTTACGATGTATTGAATCAAAAAAAAGAAATTTATTACGGACCTCTTCAAAAATCATAGGCACCTCCATCACTCTGGCGTACCATTGCGAAAGATTTACATGAAGATACTCAAAGTAAAAGCCATAGCTATATCCGGAAGAATCAATATTTCCGGAGACATCATGCAGCGCATCCGAAGAAATATAATATAATTGATATTTCCCCTTTCCGGAAGCCTCAGAAAACTCAAATAAAGAAAGGGGAATGCCCTCAGGAGAACAAATTCTTAAATTATTGTCAAAATCGTAAATTGCCCACTTAGTAAACTCAGGTTTCCACACCTCGACCAAAGTATGTCCATTATCATAGGTATTCCAGTCTTGCAAAGTCAAACCTGCAACCAACCGACATTGCACCCCGGCACGCCGCAAAACATTCACCGCCCATCGGGAAACATGGCTGCAGGTAAGGTACAGCTTTGAGGTCATAGCCCTGTATTCCAACTCTTCAGCTGAAAACCCATTACAACTATTTCCGTGTGAAACGATCCATGCAATTGCGGAGCACAAAGCATCCATATCTTTTTCATAGACTACCCTTTGTATGTTTGCTTTTCCAGGCTTTAAAAAACGGTAGAGCCCCTCCTTGCGCAAATCAAAAACCTGCCCCTCGAAAAGATATTTTCCGGGTTTTAGAAACAATGTATCAGGCAAGAGAGCCTGGGGTTCTCCAACTTCAGCATCCACTTTTTCTGCTGATGAACCGTTAAAATACAAAACCAATAATGGATTTTGCGAATGGGCAGAATCTGATTTTCCAAAAGAAAAAAATGTGAATATAGAATTTGCTTTATCACTTTGAATCATCAGTACCCCATAAATGAGCACACTCATGAACAAAAGGAGTAAAACCAGCCACCGCTTCCTGGGTTTAAAAATTCTCATATCAAAGTAACTTAGTACTTGGCTTCGTCTCTACTAATGAAGGGATATTTCGCGGAAGAAGCGTTGTCATCAAACATAAGCCGCTCTGTAACTGCAATTCTGGTTGGCATAAAAATAACGGATCTCAATTCACTTGAAGACAGAGATATTCGTTCGCCATTTTTAAAAAAATATCCATGAACAAATATTCCATCTTTATATTTTTCCTGGATTAGCTTATCCCCACTAGCTTCCAAAGTCCAATTTTTATTGCGTTTCCCACTTTCAAAAGCTCCTTTCAGAGAAATAAATTTACTTAAACTTAGGTCAAAAGATGCTTTCGACAATGACAACACATCATTCCCTTGTTCATCATTCAAGATCAGAAACTTAAAATAGTCATCTACAAAATCAACCACATAACGAAGGGATCCGTTCTCATAAAAAAAACTCCACCTTCCTTCCATTCTATTATTGGCGAATTTACCTTCTGCCCTTTTATTCCCGTTAGGATAAAAAGCTCTGTAAATCCCTCCCTTATTTAAGCCTGGTTCATACTCAACACTTGAAACCAGCATACTATCTTTCAGCGAATAATCCGAAACTTTTCCGATAAAAAAATTCTCGGTCTTATTCCAAATGCCTTTCCGGAAGTAAACCGCCTCGGCCCGCATGGTAATATGCCAATCTTTATTATAAAAAATTGTCACCGAATCTTCAGGAAGAACAAGCATTTCGGCTTTCACCCGACTTATCTCATCAGGCTTGTACCTATACTCAAGTTGCGTTAATTCATTTAATAATTTTTGATCAGCAGCAACCTTTTGCGAATTTCCAAGCCTGGAATTTAAACCTATACGCATCCGAAGAAATTCAATTTCATAAGGCTCTATATCAAGTATTTCATTACAATATGTAAGCGCTAAGTCATCCTTCCTGTTAAGTATGGCAACTTCAAGCTGATTTTTAAGCCGGTTTAACTCATCTTTAGAAGAAGGGGTAAAGAATCCTACAGGCCCGACATACCTATAGTCTGCAGGAATGCCATTCACCGAACCTCCGCTCCATTCATCTTCTGACTGATGGGCAATATCAATAAATGCTTTATGAAGCAACTTTGGATCTGAATACAAATTTTCAATCAAACCCAATGAGCCATCCGCCAGAATAGAAACCCTGAAAGCTGCATAAACAGATGATTGATTTTCAAGCAAAGAAGAAGGAAATTTGATTTCTTCAGCAACATACTTGTTAAAATAATCCATATTCACATTGTCAAAAACCGGCTTCTGAAATGTTTCCAATTCTGAGAGTCCTTCAATATCTCTCCATACCGCAGAACTCTTATCTGAACAAACCTTTTCATATTGAACAGCCTTCAACTCAGGATTCAAAATCTCTGCTACTTCCCAGTCAACACAAGCAGCTCTGTCATTTCGCAGCATGTGATAAGACTGCCCCCTGTGAAAATAAGAACTTGCATGCTGAGGATTAAGTTTTACAGAAAAATGAAAATCATTAACGGCATCGTCAAAATCTTCGGCTTTCATAAAAGCTATCCCACGGTGGTAGTAGTACTCATGATTACGTGGATCCATTTTAACCGCACGATCAAAGTATTCAACAGCCCTCAAGTAACTACCCGTTTTACTTCTGCCTAATCCCAAAAAATAAAAGAATTCAGGTTTTTCATCTCCAAGAGCCAAACATTGCAGAAAATCCCCCTCGGCTTTCATGTACTGCTCAGTATAAAAATAACAATAAGCCCTATTGCGATAAAACAAGCTATTCAAAGAGTCTTTTTCTATAGCCTGAGAAAATGATTCAATCGCCGAATCAAAATCATGCATATTCATTGCCTCAACACCTGCATTATTACAAACTAAACTATTATCCACTTGAGCGTTAAGGAAAGAAACTATAAAGAAGAAAACTGATACAAAATGAAGCCTTTTCATAAAATGGGTCGGATTAAATTGAATATATCACTTAGAAACTGTTTAAATTTTATCCTTTGAGATGGTTTCGAGTCTTGAACTCCCATACTTCGTCAAAATTTCCTTAAATAGC
>DHQK01000130.1 GCA_002411085.1 Marinilabilia sp. UBA5340
TACCAACTTTTAGATTATATGAATATAGTAAATTGATGGTGCTGTAAGCAAAAAGGTCCAGCGTAACCTCTTTATCATTTTCTTCAATAGGCGGGTATCCATATCCGCCATATCCACCATACCCACCGTATCCACTAATATACCCTGAAGTTTCCAATGTTGTTTCCAATTCTTCCATACCTGAAGAATAAGAAATACCCATACTAATTGAAGAACCAAAGCCACTATCTTTAAGATACCAGGAAAGACCGCCTGTAGCTCGCAGTCCCCAGGTGCTCAGACCACCTGTTCCGTAAACTGAAAAGTTATTACTGACTGCCTGTTCCAGTCCAACACCGATGCCGTAATCGTTTATTCCAAAACCAGCTCCCAGAAAGGTTTTCGGAAGTATTGATTTTGTGTTTGAGCTTTCCTGAGCCGATACGTTCTGAAAAGAAAAAAGAGTAAGATAAAGGATGGTTAGGACTGTGGTGCAGGGAAATAAAAATTTTGAGTTCATGGGTAAAGGGTTCAAATTAGGAATAGAATATCTTTTTGTAAAAATACTAAGTGTCCTTTAATTGACCAAAAAGCAGGATTGTTCGTTTTTCGAAAACCAGTTTGAGGATGTTTAAAAAGCCCCACATTCTCTGTGTTTCTCTGTGATGAGCTCTGTGTAATAAAATAAAATCCGCGGTTGCAAGGCTTGAATCTGTTTTTTACCTGAACTATTCATAACAATTCTCCGTTATCCCGAAGCTCCGGGATTAGAAGTGATTAATAATCAATGGTTTACATAAACCGCAATGTTATCTATAACTCTCTCATAATAAAATCTTTGCGTCATTGCGACTTTGCGTTTAAGCTTTTTTTAGCGGACTTTTGTAATTTTGTCACATGCAAAAACTCTTTGTCTTTGATTTGGACTTCACCCTCTGGAATGCCGGGGAAACCTGGTGCGACCATACCAATCCACCATTCCGAAGGGTTAATAATCATGTGGAAGATTCGTACGGAAGCCGTATTATTTTGTATCCTGATGTTCCAAAAATCTTGAATCGGCTAAATGCGGACAAATATACTATGGCACTCGCCTCAAGAACCGGTGAGCCATCCTGGGCTGTGCAACTTTTAAAATTATTTAAAATTGACCATTTCTTTGCATACAAGGAGATATATCCCGGCAGCAAAATCACACATTTTAATAACCTTCAGAAACATACAGGCATTCCGTTTTCTGAGATGGTATTTTTTGATGACGAGATGAGAAACATTCATGATGTTGGTTCGCTTGGAGTGAAGGCCGTTTTTGTTGAAGACGGGATATCTGGTCACATGGTAGAAAACCAGTTGAAATGAGTTGCCTTATGAAGATTTCATTAAAAAAAACGTACTGGTGGTTTTTGATTCCTATTCTTTTTGTGATATGGTATATGGGACCGCAACCCGAAACGCCCAATTACCATACGGATGTGCCCGAAACACCTTCATCTTCAATGGTGGCTGATACTCTTTTAAAAACGCATGAAGTAAACTACCCTGTAAAACCGGAAAATGAAGCAAGGATAATCTGGGCAGATGATAGCCTTAAAAGTACTACGGAATATATTATTGTCTATTTGCACGGATTTGGTGCAAGTGAGAGAGAGGGTGCACCGGTGCATCGGCGCATTGCTAAGAAGTATGGATGCAATCTTCTGTTAACCCGACTTGCTGATCACGGTCTTTCAAATGATGTAAATTTGGATCAATTTTCTGTGCAGAGGTTATGGAACAGTACTCTGGAAAGCCTTTCTATTGCCAGAGCACTGGGGGATAAAGTTATCCTGATGGGAACCTCCACAGGAGGGACACTTGCTTTAAAGATGGCTTCGCTTTTCGATGATGTGGAAGCACTGATTTTACTGTCGCCCAATGTGCGGGTGCGCGATGACTTTGCCTGGATTCTCAATAATCGGTGGGGACTGCCGCTGGCTAAGATAATTACCGGAAGCGACAAAATGGTTTCTGATGAAAAGCAGGACTGGTATCCGAAATATTGGTATCCCGAATATGGTCTGGAAGCGGTGGCCGAATTGCAGGAACTGATTGAGACGACTATGGTTCCGGAGGTTTTTGGAAAAGTGACTCAGCCGGTTTTACTTCTCTATTACTACAAAGACGAAGTTCATCAGGATTCCGTGGTGAGTGTTCAAGCCATGTTGGATATGTTCCGGCAGCTTGGAACTGCCGACAGTCTGAAGCAAAAAATAGCTTTTCCTGATGCAGGAAACCATGTTATTGGTTGTGATTTGCGGTCAGGAGATGTGGAAGGGGTTTATCGGGCGGTGGATGCTTTCCTTGAAGAAACAATTAATTAGAAGTGTTTGTCCATAAAGTGCCATTTACTGTGTTACGCTTGCCAAAGAATCCGCCACCCCTGGTTTCATTGCAAGGGCTATTGCCGAATCAATCTCAAATCAAATAAACGCTACTTCAAACCAGAGCCTTAAACTTTTCGTCATGCCTTTTTTAGCCGCCTTGTATTTTCACTTCCCGCTTTAATCCATTGTTTCAGGCGGGACAGGTTTTGTTGAGCGGCATTTACACCATCCTTAAATATCTTCCTGGTTTTTACCGGGTTGTTTTCAATTCGTTTGATTTCAATAGGTTTTTCAGGGCGGATTACGAACACAGTCCCTTCTTTTTCCAATTGTTTAAGTTGCCGAAGGGAGTCGTTATATTTTTCAGCTCTTTGGCAAAGCATTTCAGCTACTTTTGGGTACTTTCGATAATACCACTTAAACAACCATCGGTTTTTTAGTGGTTGTTTCTGATAGTTCTCAGGTTGAGTGAGTATAACCACAGCTCTGTTTTGTCCGTTTTTTAATGCGTGCCGGAATGGAATAGAATCGGCCAGCCCTCCGTCTAAAAGATGTTTCTTTCTGTATTCTACCACAGGAGCAATCAGAGGCAGTGAGCAACTTGCCGAAAGGATGGTTCTAAATTCCTGTTTGTCTGCTTTGTTTAATAAGAAAAACTCTGCCTGCCCGGTCTTGCAGTTACTGGTACCAACGTAAAACTGGCTTTTAGAATTTTGAAGGGTTTTGTAATCGAAAGGAATGATCTTTTGGGGAATCTCTTCCAGGATAAAATCCCAGGAAAAAAGTGATTTTTTCCGTAATAGATTGTTTAAACTCAAATACCTTTTATCGCTTATCAGCTCATTAACTTCCAGATTTCGACCCGGCTGTTTTGATAGGTAAGAGGCTGCGTAGGTTGCTCCTGCAGATACTCCGTACACTGCATCGAAGTACAGGTCATTTTCCATAAAAACCTCCAGAATACCTGCAGTAAATATCCCGCGAAAACCTCCGCCTTCCAATACCAATGCTGTGTTTTTTATCATTTTGGGTTATGTTTTTGTCAAACCGGTAAATGAAGAGACCGGTCGCTCAAAATTAATCCATTTTGCTAAAATTAAAGAATAATGCTGTGCTTGTTTCTCTTTTTAGGGGAATACATAATGTTGTTGCGTTTTTTTAGGCTGAAGGTCTTTAAGCAATAGCCTGGGGCTTTGTCCTGGGCCATTGCTATCAGGCTTTCAGCCTGTTAACTTCTTTGCTGTCTTATTTGTAAGGTTGGTTAAATGTTCATGTTTTTTGACAAAATATTTCTAAAATGGTTACGCCATTTTTGTTTGGCGTCCACGAAACGACTGTAAAGAGTTCGATAACTCCTTAAAAAATCAATTATGATGTTGTCAATTCTTACAAACAAACGGCAAATCCGTTTAATGTCGCACATCAAGTGCGACCAAAATTCGTGTAATTCGTATAATTCGCGGACAAAAAAAGCAATTGCGAAGCAATTAGCTTAGACTTTTAATTCTCATTTGAGTTTCTTTTTCTTGTCTGGTTTTGATTATGCCAGGTTAGGGTAATCGCCTTTTTTAATAAATACTTAGTTTGGTGATTGTCAAAAGTTGGTAGTGAGTTGGTTAGGCGTGGAGGATGCTTGATTCCAGTCTCTTACTTCTGAAGATCTAAAGATCTATTGTTTATTTAACAAAGGTTAAACTCCCTAACGGCTTTTTATGCTTACCTTTGCACCCCGAAATTAGGAGACACAGAAAGCGTTTATCTTTAAAAAGGCTTTGCATTTAGCTGGCAGTAAAGACTTGAGGAAGTTTTGGGTTGTAGTGCCAGAAAATGTTTACTGGTGTTCTTTTCAGGCATAGATTTATTATGCCGGGATTTTTTTACGATTTTTAAATAAGAGATAGAAATCTTATATACTTTAGATTTTCTACATTAATTTTTTTCAATGATTACAGTTTCCAATCTCGCCATTCAGTTTGGCAAAAAGTTTCTTTTTCAGGACGTTAATGTGAAGTTTACGCCGGGCAACTGCTATGGTGTAATCGGTGCCAACGGAGCCGGAAAATCTACCCTGATGCGTCTTATCAGTGGTGAAATAGATTCAACCCGCGGTCATGTTGAGCTTGGACCGGGAGAGCGTTTGTCCGTATTGCGTCAGGACCACCATGCATTTGATGAAAATCAGGTGTTGGAAACGGTGCTGATGGGGCATGAAAAGTTGTGGGAGATCAGCAAAGAGAAAGATGCTATTTATGCCAAACCTGATTTTTCTGAGGCAGATGGAATGCGGGCATCAGAGTTGGAGGCTCAGTTTGCCGAAATGGATGGATGGAATGCCGAAAGTGATGCTGCTATGTTGCTCAGCGGTTTGGGAATCAAAGAGGATCTTCATTACAAAAAAATGAATGATCTGAGTGGTAAGGAAAAGGTGAAAGTTTTGCTGGCACAGGCCTTGTTTGGCAAGCCCGACAATCTGCTGCTCGATGAGCCCACCAAC
>DHQK01000107.1:0-973 GCA_002411085.1 Marinilabilia sp. UBA5340
GTTGTGAAAAACAAACGGACAATCTGCTTTCCAAACTTACTCATGATGAAGTTAAAGAGCTGAACCGTATCCTGGACAAGGCCAGAGGCTGATAAAACTGTTCCGTATTTGAGTTGGATTTTTTTATTATTTTTGCCGCCCTATGTATTTACATTTGTCACAATATTGCGGCATTACTCCCCCCTGAATTCTTAATAAAGAAGGTTAACTTCGTGTTTAGCCTTTTTTTTGTATATCTGTTGGTTGTCCCACGTGCGATTGTTCTATCAACAGATTTATATCCCTAAAAGAAATTTTCCAACAAGACAAATAATAATCGGCGCATGTTTAATCAAACCGAGAAAGACGAGAGGAACTACCTGGAAGAGGTGAAAGATAAATTGCAATCGGCCATTGACCGTATTGATAAAAACGTGCAGGAATATGCCAAAGAGGTGCAGGCGCAGAAAGACTATTTGTGGGAACATAAAACAGGGATGGACCATGTGGAGAAAGTGGCTGTGCATCAGTCGGTGAGGCAGTCTGCTCTGACTGGTGAAGCTGCTGTGGAAAAGAAGAAACGACTGCGCAAGCTGATGCAATCCCCCTGGTTTGGTCGCTTTGATTTCAAAGAGCAGGGAGCTCAAAAGCCATTGCCTGTTTATGTGGGTGTTCATGCTTATTACGATGAAGAACAGAAAGATAATTTGGTGTACGACTGGCGTGCACCGGTATCTTCCATGTTTTATGATTTTGAATTGGGGCCGGCAAATTATGAGGCGCCTAACGGGGAAGTTAAAGGGGAAATCACCCTGAAACGACAATTTCGTATTCGTTTTGGCGAGATGGAATACATGCTGGAGAGTTCGCTGAACATTCATGATGAAGTGCTTCAGCGTGAGTTGGGTAAAGCTTCGGATGATAAGATGAAGCACATAGTTGCCACTATTCAGCGCGATCAGAATGCCATCATCCGAAATGAAGATTCCCGTGT
>DHQK01000107.1:1169-2709 GCA_002411085.1 Marinilabilia sp. UBA5340
TCGTCCAAAGATATTCTGATTTTATCGCCCAATAAGGTTTTTTCCGATTATATCTCCAATGTATTGCCCGAGCTGGGAGAGGAGCGAATTCCTGAAATTGGTATGGAAGAGCTGGCACATCAGCTCCTGGATAAAAAAGTGCGTTTTCAGACCTTTTTTGAGCAGGTATCACTCTTGTTAGATCGAGAGGATGAGGAATTCAGAAGTCGCATTCAGTTTAAAGCTACTTTTGAGTTTGTTAATAAACTGAATGACTTCCTGACATACATCGAAAATAACTATTTTGAACCGGAGATGTTGATGGTGCAGCGTAATCCTATCCCGGATTCCTACATTGCTGATAAGTTCAGAGCTCTGCACCGGGTACCATTATTTTCAAGATTCAACGAGATTGTGAGTCACATTGAGCGCGATTTGCTGTTTTACAATCAGTATGAAATTTCCGGGAAGGAACGAAATGAATTGCGTAAGAAGGTGAAGAATATGTTCCGCATTACCAACTTGCGGGAACTTTATAAAGATTTTTACCAGTGGCTGGGACAACCTGAGATGTTTAAATATGCCCGTGCTTCCACATTTGAATATCCTGATGTTTTTCCTTTGGTTTATATGAAGTTGAAATTGGAGGGATTTAAGTCATTCAGTCATGTGAAGCATTTGTTGGTGGATGAGATGCAGGATTATACCCCTGTTCAGTATGCAGTGCTATCCCGGTTGTTTCCCTGTAAAAAGACTATCCTGGGTGACGCCAATCAATCTGTCAATCCTTTTAGTTCTTCCAATTCTGATGCTATTGCAAAAGTTTTTCCGGGAGCTGATTGTATGTTGCTGAACAAAAGTTATCGCTCCACCAGCGAAATTGCCCGTTTTGCGCAAAAAATTCGGCCCGACAGTGATCTGGAAGTGGTGGAACGTCATGGTGAGGCACCTTCAATCGAAGGTTTCAAAACCAGGAATGATCAAACGGAGCGTATAAAAGCTGTGATCGATGGTTTTGAAGAGTCTGACTACCATTCTCTGGGTATCGTCTGTAAGACTCAGAAGCAGGCGGCCCGGCTCTATAAGGCATTAGAGGATGCTTACGATAAAATTCTTTTGCTGACTGCAGAAACAGGGGCTTTTGGACAAGGTGTGATTGTTACTTCATCTCACATGGCCAAAGGGTTGGAGTTTGATCAGGTAGTTATTCCGGATGCTGATGCAGGTAACTATAACAATGAAGTGGATCGGGGCCTGCTATATATTGCCTGTACACGTGCCATGCACCGGCTTGATCTAATATATGTAAAAGAAAAATCGCCACTGTTGTTAGATTAATTTCATTTGTAAATGAGTATTTTGGCGGCAAGCGTAACGAAGCAGGTGGTACTTTATGGACAGACACAAATTATCTTTTCAGACAATTGGCACAGAATCGGATCTCAGGTCTGATTTTTAATCTTTCAAATGGAATACTTTGGTGACACTTTGTACAGATGCCAAAATTCCCGTCATTTTTCAGTTTCAGTATTTGCTCCAGTTGTGACAATCTGTTTTTGGT
>DHQK01000039.1:0-2890 GCA_002411085.1 Marinilabilia sp. UBA5340
CTTTGGATCAGGGCCGTAAAAACGGTTCCGATGACAATTCCCCAAAGCGGATTTTGCAAATAAACCAACCAACGTGTAAAGTTTTCCATACTTCCCAGAGGTTCCATACCCGAGGACATGAGACCCATTCCGTAAAACAAGATGCCAAGCGCCATCACAATCTGTCCGCTATATGACCACCGGCGTTTCCCAAATGCCTTAAATAAAAATCCAATTCCTACAAAAGCAAGGGAGTAGGCTCCTATCTTGAAAGCGATCAGCTGAGCGGTAATGGTAGTACCAATTCCAGTTCCCAGCATTACGGCAAGTGTTTGCCCGAGGCTTAGCAAAGCTGCATCCACAAAGCCGACCATTACTACCGAGGCCGCCGAACTACTCTGGAAAAGCACCGTCAGCAAAATTCCAAACAACACACCACCTCCGCGAGTTGCTGTAAACCGCTCCAGTACCTTACGCATCTGACGGCCGGCCAGGCTCTTCATCCCCGAACTAAGCTGATCCATCCCCAGCAGAAAAAAACCAAGGCCGCCAATCAACTGAATAAATATCTGAAGGTAATTCATGAAGTCAATTGTATTTAACTACAAAGATAAAAATCTGAGCGGGTATTTAAAGACCGATGAAGGGGGTTGAAAAGAATTCAAAACCGCTTATGCTTCCATGAAAAATAAAATACAGCTTTGAGATGACTCCAGGAGATTTGGGAGAATATTTTTTGGGAGGTCATTCGCTGGTAGTAGTGAATGATGCTCACCTGAGGTAAAAACATCACTTTCCACCCATTCTGACAAGTTCTCAGGCAGAAATCAGCATCCTCTGGCCCATAAAAAATGTGCTCATCAAGCATCCCTACCTTTTCTAACACATTTCGGGGAAACATCTGACAGGCCCCAATGACATACCCCACCTGGAATGGGACGTTCTTTTCAATGGCTGCCCCATAGGTCTGTTGCTTAGAACTATTTCGTTGAAAAATGAACGATCCCGGTATTTTGCTTATCAGCAACAGAAATGCATTCAACAACTTATGTCGCAAAGTAGGAACTTTTCGGCAGCTTTCTTGTATTTCCCCAATTTGAGAAATCATTTTACATCCGCAAATCCCGGTATCAGGATCTTTTTTCAAATGATTGAGCATGCCGTTTACGGCATCAGAATTCACAAGGGTATCCACATCCAGAATCCACAAAAATTCCCCCCTCGCCTTTCGCAGTCCTCTATTTCTGGCTTTGGCCACACCGAGATTGCACTGATTACGAATCAACCGGATTTCATTGCCAAAGGATTTAAGAATATCCACGGTAGCATCCCTGGATCCATTATCCAC
Source organism: Marinilabilia sp. UBA5340 (assembly GCA_002411085.1). Classification (GTDB taxonomy): domain Bacteria; phylum Bacteroidota; class Bacteroidia; order Bacteroidales; family Marinilabiliaceae; genus Marinilabilia. Next base: position 1,328 of record DHQK01000039.1, read on the forward strand.
CACCACAATTTCCCTCACCAGATGGCTGGTAGATTCAAGCACGGCATCAATGCAAGGCTTTACATCTTTTTCTGAGTTCCATGTGATGATAACAACAGATAATTCCACTATCCAAAAATTTTTATTTTAAAAGCCTTAAGCGCTGCCTCCAGGTCTTTTATTGAACGAAACTGTCGAAGATGTCTCCAAATGAGCGTAGGACGAAGAAAGAACCGCAAATTGCTCTGCCTCAAAATCCGTGTCATTTGCCGGTTACTCAGGTTGGGATAATTGAGAATGGACTCATGCTGCACATCGGTGGGCACATAATCCCCTCCTAAAATCCATCCGTTTTCTTTAGCAAGATCATAAAACTTTGTTCCGGGAAAAGGAGCCACAATATTGATCATCACCTGACTCACATCCAGTTTTTGGGCTTCATCGACTGTTTCCTTGATTGTATCGGGTGTTTCCAAGGGACTGGTTCCGATCAAAATATTGAGTTTAACAGGAACTTTATATTTTTTCAGCAACCCAATTCCTTCATAAATCTGTTTAGAACTCATCCCTTTGTGGATATATCGGAGAATATCATCGTTAAAAGATTCCACCCCCAGATCCACAAAACTGCACCCCGATTCTCCCAGCAAACGGGCAATATTTTCAGTAATGGCATCGGCCCTGGCCTGGCATCCCCACTTAATATTATGTTTTATCAGCACTTCACAAACAGCACGTAATCGTTGTTCCGAGCCAATAAAATTATCGTCCATAAAAGCAATGGCTCTGTAGCCCTCACGCGCCAGTTGCTCAATCTCCGCTATAATATTATCCTTAGACCGAAAATAGACGGGAGGTTTGGTTCCATGATCTGCTTTATAATCGATTTCGCGTGCAAAAGTTAGGGAACTAGGCACACAATAAATGCATTTGTAAGGACAATTCCGGGAAGTAAGGACAGTAGTATAAGGCCGAAGCTTCAACTTTGGATTGAAATATTCATATTTCCGAATCAGGTGACGTGCCGGGAACGGTAACTCATCCAGATTCTTTATCAACGGTCGGGAGGGATTGCGCTGTAATTTCCCGTCTTTCAGCAGAGTCAGCCCACTCAATGATTTCCAGTCATCTTCTTTCTCCAATACCGAAGTCAACTCACGAACAGTTTCTTCCGGCTCTCCCCTCACAATCACACATTGCTCATCCAGCAGAAGTTGCTCAGGGAATTTGGTGGGTCCGGGTCCCAGAAATACAATTAAAGTATTGGGATGCACTTTCCGGATTTCACGGGCAGCCAGTGCATCCGCCTCTAACGACAAATTCACCGTCCAGAAAAAATAGGCATCACTCTCATCCTGTTTCAGAAAATCCCGGAAATCATTCATTTGTGCATTTTCACGTACAAAATCCCGGTAAACCACATTGTGTCCCTGCTGCTCTACAACTGCAGCCACAATCAGTTCATAAATATTGGGCATGGGATACACCACATTGGTACAGCCGGCGGTACGCTCAGCAACTTTTTTACCGGGAAGAACAGGAGGAGATAAAAATGTAATGCGCATTTCACTATACTTTGTCCAT
>DHQK01000039.1:3078-16237 GCA_002411085.1 Marinilabilia sp. UBA5340
ACTTTGTCCTACAACGGGCAATCGAACGATATTATTGCGCTCAACGCCTTATCGCAAGTGCTTTTCAATGGTTTTTTGAAGATGGTGCGTTATCTCTTCAGCAGAATGATCCTGGGGCTCAATGGGTTCAAGGATCTGGTAAGTAATCTCCTCGCCAAATTTGAGTGGGAAATTTCCCTTTTCCAATATTCGATTGTGTCCGCTGATCACAAACGGCACCACAACAGCAGAGGGGGCACCTCGCAACAAAGACTGGATACCGGCAGACATGAAAGGACGCAAACGCCCGGTTTTACTGCGGGTTCCTTCCGGAAAAATACAGGCCGCATAATTGTTTTTCTCTATCAGACGACCCAGTTTTAATATTTCTTTTACCGATTGAGAGCCGTTTTTCCGGTCAATCAATGCCGACTTTCCATGTTTTAGATTATAAGAAATACTAAACATATTTTTGGATAACTCAATCTTGGAAATAAATTTGGGATAGTATTTCCGAAAACTCCATCCAATAGCAGGAATGTCATACATACTCTGATGGTTGGATACCACTATAACCGGTCGGTTGGAGGGTAAATTCTCCAAACCAAGATACTTCACCCGGGCACCAATAATATGCAAACCTCTTAGCAATAAAATATTGAGTAAGTCTACAGATTTGCGGCGTGAATAATCGCCAAAAAACCGCCGGGCCACTACCTGAACGGGATAAAATGCGACTATCAGAGAAACCATATATAAATGGAATACGGGGGTAAGGACGAATCCCAATATTGTTTTCATTCGTAAATATTTACATTTCAAGGCCTAATGCCCCTTGTCCCCGGGAAAAGGGGATCGTATTTTATTCAAAGATAATATTCTAAACCTTCATTGAAGGTACCTGAACCACACTACCATAAAGATCATAGTCTTCGGCTCCGGTGATTTCTACGTAATAGAATTGTCCGGGGGTTACATTTTCTGTTACCGGAAGCAGGACTTCAGGGTCAACTTCCGGGGAGTCAAACTCCGTGCGCCCAATATAAAATTCCTCCTCCTGACGGTCAATAATAACCTTCAGGATTTTCCCTATTTTCTCTTCGTTCAGTTCCCGGCTGATGGCGCGCTGAATATTCATAATTTCGTTAGCACGCTCCTGCTTTAGTTCCTCAGGGACATTGTCCTCATAATTCTTCCAGGAATAAGTATCCTCTTCATGGGAATAAGGGAAAACTCCCAGACGTTCAAACCGGGCAGCCTTCACAAACTCCACCATTTCTTCAAAATCGCGCTCCGTTTCCCCCGGATGCCCGGTGATCATGGTGGTTCGCAAATGAATTCCGGGGACTTTTTGACGCATAGTATCAACCAGCCTCAGAGTTTCCTCTTTGGTAACATGCCGGCGCATTTTAGTCAGCATAGAGTCGGATATATGCTGAAGTGCAATATCCATATAAGCACAAACCTTGGGGTTTTTGCCCATTACATCCAGCACATCCATCGGAAATGCTGCCGGGTAGGCATAATGCAGGCGAATCCATTCAATACCATCTACTTCAGAAAGCTGCTCTACCAAAGGAGCCAGCATCTGTTTTTTGTAAAGGTCCAATCCGTAGTATGACAAATCCTGGGCAATTACCTGGAGCTCTTTAACTCCCTGAGATGCAAGCAATCTCGTTTCCTCCACCAATTCCTCAATGGGCTTCGACTTGTGTTTGCCGGTAATGATCGGTATAGCACAATAGGAACAAGTGCGATTACATCCTTCCGAAATTTTCAGATAAGCAAAATGTCGGGGAGTGGTCAGCGACCGCTCATTCACCAGGTCGGGCCGGTACTGAGATCCAAGATCAGCAATCAGCTCTTTCCAATTGAATTTACCATAAAAATGATCCACTTCGGGCAGCTCACGCCCCAGCTGATCAAAATACCTTTCCGACAGACAACCCATAACATAGAGTTTTTCGATTCGTCCGTCTTTTTTGGCTTCCGCAAAGTCGAGAATGGTGTCAATGCTTTCTTCCTTGGCATCACCAATAAATCCACAGGTATTAATCACGACAATCTCCCCCTTAGGATCGGGTGAGTCATGTGCTACTGAGAACCCTCCTGCTTCAAACTGACGAATTAAAAATTCGGAATCCACCAGGTTTTTGGAGCATCCCAGAGTTATTACATCCACACGCCTCTTGCCTTGCTTTGTCATTGATAAACAGTTATTATATGTAAGATGGAAATTTAGAAATTAGAAGATGGAGATTGGAAATTAGAAGTTAAAAGGAAGCCGACTATGCTTCCCGCTATTGCCAAATAAAAACAACCAACAAATGAAAGTCAACCAACCATTTTACCCAAAAAGCGAATCCACAAATTGGTTGCGGTTAAATACCTGCAGATCATCAATTCCCTCACCGATACCGATGTATTTGACCGGCACTTTCAACTGATCCGAAACACCGATTACCACACCACCCTTGGCTGTACCGTCTAGTTTGGTAATAGTAAGCGAAGTGACCTCTGTTGCTTTGGTGAATTGTTTTGCCTGCTCAAAGGCATTCTGCCCAGTAGAACCATCCAGTACCAACATGATTTCATGCGGGGCATCGGGAACTACTTTTTGCATTACTTTCTTTACTTTTGTCAGCTCATTCATCAGATTCACCTTATTGTGCAAACGGCCGGCAGTATCTACGATCACTACATCGGCATCTCTGGTTTTAGCAGAAGCCAGCGTATCGTAAGCAACAGAAGCGGGATCGGATCCCATTTTCTGCTTAATCAGAGGCACATCCACCCGATTGGCCCAAATTTCCAACTGCTCAATAGCGGCAGCCCGGAAAGTATCAGCAGCACCAAGCACAACCGACTTACCTGCAGCTTTAAACTTGTGGGCAAGCTTACCAATGGTAGTTGTTTTTCCAACTCCATTGACACCTACAACCATTATCACATAGGGTTTCTTATCGGCCGGAAGTTCAAAATCTCCTTCCTCACCATTTTCATTCTCTCCCAGTAAGGCGGCAATCTCCTCCCGCAAAATAACATTCAGCTCACTGGTATTTATGTATTTGTCACGTGAAACCCGTTCTTCAATCCGCTCAATAATCCGCAAGGTAGTATCCACGCCGACATCAGAAGTAATCAAAACTTCTTCCAGATTGTCGAGAACATCATCGTCCACCTTGGTTTTACCAACCACGGCACGAGTCATCTTCTGAAAAACACTTTCTTTTGTTTTGGCCAGTCCTTTGTCCAGATTTTCCTTTTTGGCCTTATTGAAACCACCGAATAATCCCATGATAATTAATTGAATAAAGAAACCACCGGGAGCATCAAAACAACAACTCCATGTGGCCCGATTTTTAAGAAAGGCCAAAGATAATCAATACTTTCGATATTTATAAATATCCTTATCCCAGAATAGAAATGAGCACCCCTGCTGCCACTGCTGACCCAATTACTCCGGAGATATTGGAAGCCATGCAATATTGCAACAGATGGTTGCTGCTATCGTATTTGAGGCCCAGCTCATTGGCCACCCTTGATGCCATAGGCACTGCGCTTAAGCCTGTAGCCCCCACAAGCGGATTAATTTTCTTTTTGGAAAAAAGGTTATAGACCTTCACGGCCAATATTCCACCCGCAATAGAGATCGCAAAAGCCAGAAAACCACCCACAATGATGCCTAGCGTCTTTAGATCCAGAAACACGTCGGCAGTCATAGTGGCTCCAACAGCCAATCCAAGAAAAATAGTGGCTGTATTCATAATGGGACCGGTGGCAGCTTCCGACAAGCGGGAGGTTATTGCTCCGATCTCCTTAATAAGGTTACCGAAAAGCAACATCCCCAATAACGGGACGGAAGAAGGAACCAAAATGGCAACCACAATACCTAGTACAATAGGAAAAACAATTTTTACCATTTTGATATTTTTAATTTTGTACCTGGGAGGAAACAAATTGTCCTGCTTTTTCATATTGATGCCAAATTCTCTTTTGGTCATTAACCGTTTGGCTACCAAAGGCACAATTACCGGCACCAGTGCCATATACGAATAGGCCGCTATAGCAATGGGGCCTAAAAGATGAGGAGCGAGCAAAATAGTGGTATAAATAGCCGTAGGTCCGTCGGCACCCCCAATAATACCCAATGATCCAGCTTCTTTGGGAGAAAAACCTAACGCGATGGCACCGAAGAAAACGCCGAAAATGCCTATTTGGGCAGCAGCTCCAAAAAAGGCCAGACGCAGATTGCGAAGCATAGGGCCAAAATCGGTCAGTGCTCCTACCCCCATAAATATGATTGGAGGCAAAAACCCGGTTTTAATCAATGAATAATAGATAAAATTCATGATACCATATTCGCTGGCTATCTCAAAAAGGTTCATGTAGCGGTGTTCAGGCAGTTCAACCAATTCAGCAGGAACCACATCCATATTTCCTCCGGGAAGATTGGCCAGTATGATACCAAAACCAATGGGTACCAGAAGCAATGGTTCGTATTTTTTTACAATGCCAAGATATAGCAGCACACCACCAATCAAAATCATTAATAAAACCCCGGGAGTTTCACCTATTTCTCCCAGGGCTGTCATATCATACAATTGTTTGAGTACTTCCATTTAATCTCCGAATTCGTTTGAAGTGAAACAATAAGAAAAAATAAACTGACGATTACCTGGTTCCTTTAACCACAACACATTGGTTTTAAACACCCTGACCTTTCCAGTCTATTGAAGAATTACAAGTTCGTCATCCTCCTCCACTTCACTGCCGTTTTCTTTAAGGATTTTGGTGATGGTTCCTGCACGATCGAAACGAACCGCATTGTATGTTTTCATTGCTTCCACATAACCCACAATATCGCCTTCGTTCACCTTATCACCCTCTTTGATAGGGGCTTCTCCTGACTCCTTCGTATAGTAGAACCTGCCTTCCAGCGGCGAAATAACGGGCTCACCAGTTTTGGATTTCAAGGATTCTGAACCTTTCTCTGAAGCGGTTTTTTCAGCGTCAGAGGCCCCATTTTCATCACAGGAAACAGTCACCTCAAAATCTTCACCATTTACATTCACATGCATTTTTGAAGAAGCACAACCACATTCGTGTTCCACATTGACATCCTCCTTGGGTCGCTTTTCAAAAGCCGCTTTTTTCTCAGCCAGATCAGCCTCAAAATCGTCTTTGGCGTTTCCTGATTTATAGTTCCGGTACTGTTCGGGATGCATGGCCAATTCCATTAGTTCTTCATCATCCTTACCGTAGTCCCAGCCATTTTCATCCATCTCTTTTCGGAAATCATCCAGAGCATCAGGATAAGGTTCCTGTGGATGTCCTGTAAAAAACTCTTTTCCTTCACTTTTGGCCAATTCAATTATTTCAGGAGCCAGTTTGCCGGGTACTTGGCCACTTTTGCCCAGAATCATATCCCAAATATTATCAGCGATCATACTCCACCGATCTTTCCCTTTTTCCATCTGGAGTACATTCATCAGGGCCAGGTTTTTGACATACTGACTGAAAGGGGTAACCAGCGGTGGATAACCCAACTTAGGCCAGATGTACTCAACTTCTTCAAAAAGTCTGATCAACAAATCATCCTGCGAAAGCTCCGGTTGATTGTGTTTGGCTTTCCATTTATTGAGACTTGCAAGATTATTTTCCAGATCTGCCATCAGGCTCCCCATCATTCCCCCGGGAAGACCCGGCCCGATCAGAAGTGAATTCATCTGCCGGTTTTTGGAGTTAATATAATAACCTAAAAAATCATCAATAAACTCCTGGGTTAGTTTTCGGACTTGCATGTAGGCTTTCATATTGACATCCGGAACTTCAAAACCATCGTCCTTTAACATTGCCTGAATAGTCAGCAAATCAGCATGTCCGGTTCCCCATGAAAGCGGCTCCATAGCCACATCAATATAATCTACACCTGCCCTTGCTGCCTCCAAAGTGGTGGCAACAGAGAAACCGGGTCCCGAATGGCCGTGATACTCAATTGGAACATCTTTGTATTTCTTGCGAATACCTCTGACGATCTTACCTAGCCAAGCCGGACGGGCAATTCCTGCCATATCCTTGAGACAAATTTCATCAGCTCCGGCTTTTATAAGCTGATCCGCCAGATCAATATAGTAATCAACCGTATGTACTTCCGAATAAGTCAGGCTCATGGCCGCCTGGGAAATCATACCTCCATCCCGGGCATATTTTATGGAGTCGATAATGTTTCTGGGGTCATTCAGTCCATCGAATGACCGGGCAATATCAGTCCCCTGTTGTTTTTTTACTTTAAACATCAGCTTGCGCACATCAGCCGGAACCGGTGACATACGAATACCGTTAAGTGCCCGCTCCAACATGTGTGTTTGAATGCCTGCCTCATTAAAAGGTTTAGTCCATGCACGTACGGCCTCATTGGGGTTTTCGCCAAACAGCAGATTAATTTGCTCAAAACCACCACCATTTGTTTCTACCCTGTCAAAACAACCCATATCTATAATTGCGGGAGCAACCTTTTCCAACTGATCTTTGCGTGGCATATATTTTCCCGACGATTGCCACATATCGCGATACAACAATGAAAACCCTATTTTTCTGCCCATAATATAAATGTTATTTATCTTTTCTTTTTATGTCCAACACCTCTCCACGTCCGCCTGTCACACGCTTTATTCCGGCAACAATGGCAGCAACCTTGGAGGGAGAGATACTTTCCTGCAAGCTTTCTCCGGCATTATGGAGTCCTAGTGATTCCTGGAAAAATCGATTGGAAATTATAATCAATGAATTACCAATCAAAACCACAAGCATCAAAACGGCAAAAACTGCAATCATTCCAACGCCCAGAAGCACCCATGCCTGTTCAAAATTTTCAGTCATATTACAATTTCGTTTTCAGATTGAAACAACGGCTATTAATCATTTAACAACCGTACAACAATATTAGTGGTTTATCCGTCACTTTTTTAATTGAAACCCAATAGAACCACGAAAATAAGCAGGCAAACACCCCCATAACGACCTATCATTCTTCACAATATATTTTTCTTCAAAATCACAATTTCTTTAAGGCTTTTTTTCTCTAATTTCATATCGATTTTATATACACACCATGACTTAAACAGTTTTAAATCAAAGAGAGTTCATTCAAGGGCTCCGATTATTGCTCACTCTTTTATACCATATATTCAAGGTGTTACCCGAAGTATATAAATCAAAAATTATTTTGATCGGATTTTGAATTTTCATTACTACTTTTACAAAAAAAGCATGACGAAGAACGATACTTACGAATTGTACGAAGTATTTCGGGTAGAAGCAGGTATTCCGCTTTTTCTTGAAGATCACATTCAACGTCTGTTTCATGGAGCAAGAAAGGCCGGGATAAGATTGAATTTTGATTTTCAGGAGATAGAAGACTATCTAAAAGGGGTTTTGACCCGGGAAAAAACCAAAACAGGAAACATCAGGTTTTCCGTTTTCTTTGATCCATCTACCCGGGAGATTCAATCTTATATAGCGAAAAGAATTCCGCACCAATACCCATCAGCAGAACAATATGAGAAGGGGGTCTGTTGCGGACTCTTTTTCAATGAGCGAGAAAATCCTGAAACCAAAATAGCCAATACGAAGTTAAGATTGGATGCCAACAAAATCATTAAAGACAAGGGTTGTTTTGAAGTCCTGCTGGTCAATCACTTAGGACACATCACCGAAGGCAGTAGAAGCAATGTCTTTTTTATCTCCAAAGACCAACTCTATACAGCCCCTGGAGATTTGGTGTTACCTGGAATAGCCCGAAAGAAAACACTGGAAGCAGCCAACAACCTGCAAATTCCGGTGAACTTTCAAAGTATTTCATATAACAAGCTGAAAGAGACAGATGGAGCTTTTATTACAGGGACTTCGCCAAGAATTTTACCCATAAATAAGATTGAAAATATCAATTTAAAAGTTCCCCATCCTCAAATACAAGAACTAACCCGGGAATTTTCGAATATAATCGGACGTTACATTAAAGCAGCTGGTGGGTAACAATTGAAAAAGTGGCTCCGGAATCTGGCTTCAATGGAGCAACAGCCGGTATCGGAACCACTTTCTGCTTTCTCATAGCAAGGGCAGGATATTATTTTTAAAATCTGGCAATTGAAAAACACTATTTTCCTAAAGCACTACCAGAAAATTCTTTAACAGCATCATACATCGCCAGTACATTTTCCACAGGGGTTTCAACTTTTAGTTTATGCGAGGGACCTATGATAAATCCACCTCCATGCGCCATCGTATCCATCAGTTCATACACCCCTTCCCTCACATGTCCGGGAGTAGATTTTCTGAGAAGCAACTCCTCATCCAAGCCTCCTGAAAAAGTAATCATCTGTCCAAAATCTTTTTTTAAGCCTTGCGGATTCATCCCTGCAGCACGGGTCTGAATAGGATCCAACACATCCGCTCCAAGAGAGATAAATTCTGGAAGCAACTTACGAACAGCACCGCAACTATGCATATAAAATTTCACACCCAGCTTACGGGGAAGTTCTACAAATCGCTCAATAGCAGGCTTACAGTAAGTATTCCAGTTTTCATTACTGATCATCAATCCGCTGCTGGCCCCAAAATCATCGGCAATCCGTATAAAGTCAACCTGGTTACCAGTAACAGAGAAAAACTGCTCAATAAAATCCACATAAAAATCTGTCACTTTATCTGTCAAAGCCTTAAAAAATCGAGGATTGTACATCATCACATCCAGAAAGGAATCGCGGCCGATAAGTCGTTGAATAATCCGGAAAAGTCCCGGGGAAGAATAACCCGGGGCCGTCATAATAGCAAAATCTTTATACTTCTTGCACTGTCTGCCAAGTGATTTAAAATCGAACAAATCAGTAGATGGCCAGGGATACCGCTCAAGATATTCGGGATCGGTAATCCCCTGAAGCGGGAATTTGGTTGCTTCCCAATATTTTAAATCGCCATGACCTATAAGCTCATACTCCACCCCCCAAATATCTTTCTTTCTACCTTTTTGGGAGTTAATAAGTTTGGGCCCCTTATATTTTGGTTCCACCCACCGAAAATCAATATCCAGATGTTCTAGTAGCTGATCCATTTCCGAAAAGCCCAGTTCTTTCATCATTTTTTCCGTGAATTCCGGCACCGCCCAATAAAAAACGGGTACCCGATCCGGTTCTTCATGATTCAAGGCTGTTAAAACTCTCTCTTTGTGGTTCATAAATGATAATTTTAGGTCTTAATCAAGTATCATTTACCTCCTAAAATCCAAGTACTTAGAAAAACACCAGTAAACAAATCATCCCTCTCGAAAAAGATCATCTGACAAAATAATAAACTCAAAAAATGAGTGTTTTATCATAGCTGTTTTTTCGTCTGTAACCATATAATTTTCAACCATTGGGATGCTTCGTTTTTTAGCCAAAAACAATGCAAGATAGAGAAAAATGTTTGAAATCATCAAAAAACCTTAGAAAAAATTAAGAATATGAAAATTTATATATGTTATTTAAGTGGTTTTATAATATATCCGTAGACGTATTCGACTCCTGTCAGCCGATATTGCTCATGCGTCCAGGCTCCCCAGCTGTTATCGCCTCCTACTCCCATTTGCATCAGATCAATATCCACCGAAGTGAAATTTTGAGGTACCACATCCGTTGTGTGGCGATGGCCATCGGGATGTTCCACTTTCTTCCAGTCGCTGGTCATAGGAGATTCAAAATCTTCAATTGAGTTATGGTGGGCAGAAACTTCCAGCAATTGCTTTCCTTCGAACAACAATCCCTCACCTGCCTCATTGGTAATACTAACCCATCGCACATCGGTTTTATTTCCGTTTTCCTGAGGTCTGAGATAAGCCCAATACTGATCTTCCACCGACCCGGAGTATACATCCACAAAAGCCGCTGATTTACGATCCTGATAACTCTCATAAGGCCCCCGTCCCAACCAGGTCATCTGATCAAATTCTCTCGGCATTTCTAATGTCATACCCATCCGGGGTATTTCAGGTAAATCTTTTTCTGTCTTGTGGAAGCTATGATTGACCTCAATTTCGCCTCTCTTGTTGATGAGATAAGTAACGGTTGAGGAACCGATAAGCCGGCCTTCTTCATCGAAATAATCATGCAAAAACAATATTTCTTTTCCTTGAGAAACATCGGTTGCCTGCGCCACCTGAAGCTTGCTTCTCTCCCGAACATTTCTCCATATATGCGACCTGGCCGGCATACCATTACCAAAATCGTTGTCGGTAGGGGCCCGCCAGAAAGAGGGTTGTGGCCCTTTTTTCAGCATCTCTTTCCCATTATGAAGAAGAGTCAACCAGTCCCCGTTAATCATATCAAATTCTGCCTTGAAAGCATTCCAGCTTACAATAATTACAGAATCTCCGTTAGCACTATGCATATTAAGCGCCACCTCAGAATCAGCACTTTCTTTAAGAGGTTCAAAAACTGGAAGGAAAAATTGTTCTTTGGCCAAAGAGGTTCCTGCAGACAACAACCCCTCATTTTCTTTCAACCGGGCATGCACATTGAGAAAATACTCCACCCCGGGAACCACCTCAAAATCAAAATCTACTGTCAGATTTGTATTATCCCCGGGCTCAAGGTTCACATCCTCAAAAACACCCGATTGAATCAATTCCCCATCCCCTTTGATTTCCCACTCAAAGCGAAAGCCTTCAGTATTCAGGAATGCATATTGATTCTCAACTTCAAAAACACCCTGGCTTAGATCAATTGGCTTAAATTTGAGGTATTGATACACCTTCTTGACTTCTTCCAAGGCTGGTTGGGGAACCCTGTCCGGATCGACCAACCCGTTGAGACAGAAATTGCCATCCGAAGGAACCGTATCGGGGCCAAAGTCTCCTCCATAAGCAAAAAATTCTTCACCATACTCATTGGTGGTCAAGAGTCCCTGATCCACCCAGTCCCAGATAAAACCACCCTGCATCAAAGTATTTGCTTCTATCAAATCCCAATAATCCTGAAGATTCCCGACACTGTTGCCCATAGCATGCGCATACTCACACTGAATCAAAGGCTTACCACCATCTTCCTGAGCATATTTTTTCATAGCTCCGATAGAAGCATACATCGGAGCAAAAATATCGGTATTACGCCCCCCATGAGCCTGTTCATACTGAATGGGGCGAGTCTGGTCAACCGATTTGAGGTAATCGTAAGTAGCATCAAAATTAACACCATCTCCCGCTTCATTGCCCAGTGACCAAATGACAATAGAAGGTTGGTTTTTATCACGCTCAAACATGTTACGTGTGCGGTAAAGATGCGCAGACTTCCAGATTGTATCTTTGGCCAGTGATTCCTCACCATATCCCATACCATGGGATTCAATATTGGCCTCATCAATCACATAAAGGCCATATTGGTTACAAAGCTCATAAAAGCGCTCCGGCTGAGGATAATGGGAAGTTCGTACAGCATTGATATTGTGACTCTTCATCAATTCAATATCCCGGATCATGGTCTCCTGATCAACCACGTGACCCGTCTGAGGATGATGTTCGTGCAGGTTAACTCCTTTAAGGTTGACATACTGCCCATTAATCAATAAAGTATTGCCGGAAATTTCAATATTCCTGAAACCAATATCCTGTACAATAGTCTCCAGCACATTGCCTGCATCATCTTTCAGATTGATTATCAATTGATAAATATTTGGTGTTTCTGCCGACCATGGTTTTACATTATCAATTTGTGAATTCCAGTTCACTGAACTATCTACTACAGCGTCAATAAAACTATCTACTTGTCGTTGGCCGTCGAAAAGATTGGCCTCCACAACCACAGGGAAATCCACCGAAGCATTGGCCACCTCCAACTGAAGGGCCAGAATTCCGCTCTGAAGATCATCAGACAACCCGGATTTCACACTGAAATCCCTGAGGTGCTGCTCATTGCGGGCCATCAAAAAAACATCGCGGGTAATGCCTCCCAAACGCCAGAAATCCTGATCCTCCAGATAACTTCCATCACTCCACTTGTAGACTTCCACAGCAAGTGTGTTCTCTCCGGATTTCAGATAGTCCGTAATATTAAATTCAGCCGGGGTCTTGCTGTCCTGACTATATCCAACGAGTTGTTCGTTTACCCATACATACATAGCAGAACTAACTGCCCCAAAATGAATAAAAACCTGCTTTCCTTCCCAGTTTTCGGGGATTAAAAAATGCCGTTTATATGATCCTACCGGATTGTAATGAGCCTGAATTTCAGGAGGAGTTTTGGCATGTGGATATTGAATATTTGTATAGATGGGGTAATCATGCCCCTGCATTTCCCAGTTTGAAGGTACCGGGATAGTCTCCCACTCTCCGGTATCAAAATCATCTTTAAAAAAATAATATGGACGCTCATCTGGATTATGAGAAAGATGAAACAACCAATCCCCGTTCAGTGATTTCACCAGAGAGGAAGCCCAAATATTATCACGATCAGCTTCCTCCGAATTTGCAAAAGGAATAAACCAGGCCCGGGGAGCTTCCTTGTTAAGCTGATTTACCTTAGGATTTTCCCAGTCCCTGGGACTTTTTTCTTCAAATGGAACGTCTTTATAATCCTTATAATTGTTGCAAGCCACCAGAGAGACAAAAAAGATCAGTAAAAATGTACACTTCATTTTGCAGCGGTTTGGATATTTTTATTCATGATTTATTGGAGTATTCATGCGCAGAAATACTATTCTTAACAAATGTAGATAATAATTTTTAAAATCGCCCGATAGGGTTGCTGCTGCCTAATACCTCTATGATCTAACCGTTTTCTGTTTCCAGACTGTAATTTCTTCAATGCATTCGGTGGAATCTATGCGCTATTACTAAGACTAAAGACATCCAATGAACTCACCGGATAATACCTAAGACTTTGAGCTATTCCCCAATAATCTCCTACGAAAACGAGAGATAAAGACAAAAATATCATGCTCGTTTCATTGGAAAAAAAGTTCAAATCTTCTATTTTTACGAACTTTTCCCTGAGTTCTCCCCATCTTCAAATCAATTACAAGAGCCTGTAAAAAATAGAATAAAAAATTTTCCAGCACAGAGAATTAATTAAGTGGTTTATTGCGAATAAAACGAGTCCCGAAACTTCAGGACGAGTTCCCCCGACAGATCGGGGCAGGCTATCAGACC
>DHQK01000039.1:16410-29813 GCA_002411085.1 Marinilabilia sp. UBA5340
GGCTATCAGACCAATAAGTTTGATAAATTATATACTTATGAATAAAAACTATGAGTTTCGACATTAAGCGAGTCCATCGATAAAGAGAAGACACAGAGGTCAGAGAGAACAAAATCACAAAGCGATTTTTGGCTCCGTAATCTCTGTGGTTACTCAATTGATATGCTCACACTGTGTACAACAATATAGGAGTGAAAGAAAAGTATATAAACACGATGATTTTATTCTCTGTTTAGTATTTAAACAGTTTTTAAAAAGCAGTTTTTAATCAATCAAATAAAAAGAACACCTATGAATTTTTTAAAACCATTAATGGTTGCGGCCACAGGACTTATGGTCATTCCTGCCTGTACCTGCAGCGACAAAACACCCACAAAAGAAGAGCGGGCTGTATTTTCACCTGAGAATATGGACACCACTTATGCTCCTGGCGAGAACTTCTATCTTTACGCCAACGGAGGATGGATCGAAAACCATCCGCTTCCTGACGATAAAAGTCGCTATGGAGCCTTCGATATGCTGGCAGAAGAAAACCGCGAGAAAGTGAGAACCATTATAGAAGAAGCAGCACAGACAGAAGCTGACAAAGGAAGTGTAGCACAACAAATCGGAGATTTCTTTGCCTCCGGAATGGATACGCTGGCCATTGAAGAAGCAGGCTTGAAGCCACTCAACGGCATTTTTGATCAGATAGCAACCATTGAAAATGCTGAGACCCTAATTGAAGTGACTGCTGCATTGCACCAACAACAGATCTATCCGTTCTTCTATCTATATAGTTCCCCCGATCGTAAAAACAGCGACATGGTAATTGCCAATTTCTATCAGGGGGGACTGGGCTTGCCCGACCGTGATTATTATTTCGATGAAAGCGAACGAGGGGAAACGCTCCGGACAGCATATAAAAAATACCTCAATACTCTTTTTATGCTGAAAGGAGAATCAGCAACGGCTGCACAGAAAAAGACGGAGCGTATCTTTGAGCTGGAGACTCAAATGGCAGCTGCCTCCAACACCAGGTTGGAAAACCGCGATCCTCAGGGCACCTACAATCCAACAACCCTTTCTGAGTTGCCCGACATGGCACCGGGTTTCGACTGGGCCCTCTATTTTGCAAAAGTAGGCCTGCCTGAGCCCGGAAAGATCAATGTGGGACAGCCCAAATTCATGGCAGAGGTTGCCGGGATGATTGACAACGTGGACATGCAAACCTGGAAGGATTATTTTTCTGTTGTGGCTCTTAGAAGCATGGCACCTTATCTGACACAGGATTTTGTAGAGGCTTCTTTCGAGATGTACGGACGTACACTTTCGGGACAGCCCAGCATGGAACCGCGCTGGAAAAGAGTATTAAACACCACCAGCGGAGCCCTGGGCGAAGCTGTAGGCCAGCTTTATGTAGAGAAATATTTCCCCCCGGAAGCCAAAGAGCGGATGCTTGAACTGGTAGGGAATCTCAAAAAATCTTTCGCCAAGCGCATCGACCAGCTTGAATGGATGGGCGACAACACCAAAACCAAGGCACATGGTAAGCTAAATGCCATAAAAGTAAAAATCGGTTATCCGGACAAGTGGAGAGATTATAGCGGTCTGGAAGTATCAGCAGACAGCTATGCCGGTAATGTACTTAATTCCAGTCGCTTTGACTTCCGGTTTGACCTTGCAAAAATCGGCAAACCGGTGGACGAAGATGAATGGCACATGACACCTCAAACGGTCAATGCCTATTACAGCCCGCTGGCCAACGAAATTGTATTTCCGGCTGCCATTCTTCAACCCCCGTTTTTCTATCCTTATGGCGATGATGCTGTTAATTACGGAGCTATCGGAATGGTTATCGGACACGAAATGACGCATGGGTTTGACGACAAAGGCCGTCAGTACGATCAGGAAGGAAATATGAATGATTGGTGGCAGCCCGCGGATGCAGAGAAATTCGAAACCAGGGCTCAGGTTTTAGTTGACCGGTACAACAATTTCCATGTCCTTGATACCATCAAAGCTGATGGAGAATTGACGCTGGGCGAAAATATTGCTGACCTGGGAGGATTGAATATTTCGTACCAGGCCTACAAGATGAGCCTCGAGGGCCAACCGGAACCGGAAAAACTCGACGGATTCACTGACGATCAGCGTTTCTTCCTGGCCTATGCACGCGTATGGGCCCAGAACATCAGAAACGAGGAGATTCTTCGTCGTACCAAAGAGGATGTGCACTCATTGGGAAAATGGCGTGTAAACGGCCCATTGCCCAACATGGAGGCATTTTTTAAAGCTTTTGAAATTGAGCCCGGTGATGCCATGTATCTGGCTCCCGAAAAAAGAGCCTCTATTTGGTAGAAGTATCGAAATGGGGATTTCAAAAAAGTCATTGTGCTTGTTTTTCTGAGCAAATTAAATTATTGAGGGTTCTGACAGAAAGATTCTTCCCTTGGTTCAGGATGACACAGCTCCCGGATTTATAGACTTTTTGGACAACCCCATCCTAAAAAAAAGGCCATCCTCTAAGGGACGGCCTTTTTTTTAATCAGAAGACATTTAATCAGATAAATAAATTTAGGTTGGATGACTCCGCCTCTTCGAGATAGTTGGCCACGCCTCCGATACGAACACCATCAATCAACTCTTCTCCATTGACCCCCATCACATCCATACTCATCTGACAGGCAATCATTTGAACATCGCTGCGCACGGCATTGTCAATCATCACCTCCAGGGCATCCACATTTTTACTTTTCATTCGTTGCTTCATCATAGATCGTCCTATCCCTCCCATATTCATGTTCGACAAAGGAAGTTTGCCTGCATGCCCGGGCATCATCAGTCCAAACATACGGTCCATCATCCCTTTGCGTGTGCGGGGTTTGTTCTGTTTTTTGATCACATTCAATCCCCAGAAAGTAAAAAACATCGTAACCTTTTTCCCCATGGAAGCTGCTCCGTTGGCGATTACAAAAGAAGCCAGGGCACGATCCAGATCATCACTAAACACAATGATCGTCTTATTATCTCCTTTGTCAATGGTTCTGATGCCTTCTGAAAACTGCTCCATTCCGTTTCCCCCGGATGGTTTTTCTAATTTCTTCCGGATTACTGCTGTAATCTCTGCACCTTTCTTTGAGCGTCCTACCAGGGTATGACCAGTGACTTTGCACCAGGAAGCCACATCATTGTAAAAACCGGGATCCGAGGCCTTTACCTGCATTTCCTGACCGGGCTCCAAACGAGCCATTTCTTCTTTCAACTTCAATACAGGTCCGGGACACTGCAATCCACAGGCATCTACCTGCAGCGTATCGGTTTTTATTTGTGGCAAATGACCATTCTCCTCTTCATCAATCTTCGCCTCCTCTATCTGACTAAACCGAATAGGATTGTTTTGGGAGGCAAGTGCAGATTGATATACCTTCAGTCCTCCTGAGAGGTTGTAAACATTCTCAAAACCGTGCTGTTTCAGAATTCTGGTGGCTACATAACCACGCAAACCTACACCACAGAAAATATAGAGGTTTTTATCACGTGGAATTTCCTCCAGTCTGTCCCTCAACTGATCGAGTTCGATGTTTACAGATCCCTCAATTGCATTGAGACTGTATTCATCAGGCGTACGTACATCAATCAGGCAACTGTCGGAATGCGACCACTCATGAAATTGATAAGGCGACAATGGAAGGAAAAGCCCTTTCATAATATTTTCGGCATTGTAGCCAGCCTGACTCACAGGATCTTTCGCAGAACTAAACGGCGGAGCATAAGCATGCTCAATTTCCTGAAGGTCATAAATATCCCCATTCTCTTTGATGACGGCAGCAATAATATCAATCCGCTTATCCACTCCGCCATAACCAACAACCTGTCCACCAAGAACTTTTCCATTTTCGGGATTGAAGGTAATCTTCAAAACCATATTGGTAGACCCGGGATAGTATCCGGCATGGCTACCGGCGTTAACGATGGTAGACTGATGCGGAATGCCTGCCTGGGCCAGCGCCTTATCACTCAAACCAGTGGTGCCGGCTGTAAGGTCAAAAACTTTGGCAATGGCCGTACCAATAGATCCACGATACTTTCTATTGTGCCCATAAACAAGATTATCAGCCAGAATACGTCCCTGCTTGTTGGCAGGACCGGCCAAAAAGGCCAGTGACGATTGGCCGGTGAGTGGATGCGGAAACTCAATGGCATCCCCCACTGCATATATGTTTTCTTTGGATGTTTGAAGGTAATCATTCACAACAATTCCTCCTCGCTGTCCAAGTTGCAACCCGGCTTTTTGAGCGAGATAAGTATCGGGTTTCACCCCGATAGACAACACCACAAAATCAGCTTTCAAGCGGGTTCCACTTGTCAATACCAAACTTACCTCTTCTCCGTTATCCTGAAATTCCTGAACAGCATCCTGAAGATAAAGGCCAACTTCCTTTTCCTTAAAATGCTGGTGCAAAATAGCGGCAATTTCAGGATCCATCATATTCATTACCTGTGGAGCTGCTTCCACAACAGTAACATTGATGCCTCGGTGGTGAAGGTTTTCAGCCATTTCTAGTCCAATGAAACCAGCTCCTACCACTACGGCAGACCGGGGTTTCTCATCATCCACAAAAGCTTTGATACGATCGGTATCATCCACGTTTCGCAGCGTAAAAATATTTTTATGATTGATTCCCGGAATGGGCGGTTTTACAGGTTGAGCGCCGGGTGATAAAACCAGCTTATCATAGCGCTCAGTATATTCCTTTCCTGTTTTAACTTCACAAATACTTACTGTTTGATTTTCGGCATCGATATCAGTTACTTCCGAGAAAATCCGCACATCTATATTGAAACGGCCACCAAAACTCTCGGGTGTTTGCACCAGCAAATTATTGCGCTCTTTGATGACTCCTCCAATATAATAAGGCAATCCACAATTGGCATAAGAAATATGTGCTCCTTTTTCGAGCATAATAATTTCGGCGTTCTCGTCAATTCGCCTCAGACGGGCAGCAGTAGTGGCTCCGCCTGCCACTCCTCCAATGATTACATACTTTTTCTGCATAGTCTTCTGATTAATTTTGAGACAAAAATATAAAAACATATACATTTTTACATGTTCATATATCTCATTTAAAGAAAAAGTTCTTTAAAAGTTGTTAACAGGCAAAGAAAAAGCTATCAGGACTGATAAAGGTCTTTGGTTTAAAGCTCAAAAGAAATTTCAGAAAAAAACAAAAACCGGTTTTGCAGATAGAGTTTTTGATTATTTTTGCCGCCCAAATCATCAGGAAAAGAGCAAAAATCTCCATACCAATAACATTATGGATATTAATATTATCATTTGGCTGGACTACATCGGAACTGCCGTATTTGCAATCAGTGGTGTGCTGACAGCCGGAAGTAAAAAACTGGATCTGTTTGGAGCACTCTTTATAGGAGTGGTTACTGCTATTGGAGGCGGAACTGTGAGAGATTTATTGCTGGGCGTTACACCTGTCACCTGGCTGCAGGGGTATGGCTATCTGATTGCCATATCAGGCGGTTTTCTTGTAACTTTTTTCTTCAAAAGGTTTGTGGCCAGAATGCGCCGCACGTTGTTTTTATTCGACACCATTGGAATTGGAGTTTTCACCATTATCGGTCTTGAAAAGGCATTGAATCTGGGCGTAAACCCTGCTGTAGCTGTTATCATGGGTATGACTTCAGCAGTTGTAGGCGGCGTGATCCGGGATACACTTACCAATGAGGTACCCCTGATTTTTCATAAGGAGATTTATGCCACTGCCTGCATCACAGGTGCTGTTTTTTACCTTCTCTTCAACTGGTTACAATTTCCTGCGGCAATAAATGAATTGCTAACGGTGGGTATTATTATCACCATCAGACTTTTGTCGATTCGATACAACATTGTAATTCCGGTATTCCGCACTCCGGAATCATAAACAAGAATTTAGTAATTACGGAATTATTCATCATCATCCAGGCTGGTAGCAATATTCCAATAAGTCTGGGCTTTGTCCATTTCCCCCAGGCGCGCGCAAACATCTCCCAGGTGCTTGTATACTTCAGGATTGGACTGCTGCAAATTGGAAGCCTCCAAAAAATCCTGGTAAGCACCGGAAAAATGCCGGAGCTGAAACCTGGTTTTTCCGCGACCGCACAGGGCAGCAAAATGCCTCTGACGCATCTTTAGCACCTCCGAAAAATCCTTCTCGGCACCTTCCAGATCTCCGGTTTCAGCAAGTAATGTCCCTCGCCTGATAAGGGCTTCAATAAACCGTGGATTTAAGCTTAAAGACTTGTTCAGATTGGCCAGGGCACTCCTTTTATCTTTGAATTTAACCTCACACTCATTGGCCATCAAAAAATATTCCCTGGCAAACTCTTCCACATTTTTTTGTTGACGGGAAAGCTCCTCCTCAAGGGTCTCAATTTTGTTTTTCAAACGGGTGGCAAAAACCATCTGTGCGGCCATAAATCTCTGTATTTCCGGCCTTTCCAGGTCCTCTTTGCGGTAATTCACGGCTTGAGCCAGGTGTTTTACTGATTCATCCCAGTTGCCCTGCCTGAAACTTTTCAATGCTGCTATGTAGGCCTCATCAGCTTTGGCCTTGTTCAGTTCTTCCTGAATCAGGCGCTGATCATTGGCCGTACGTGCAAACCGGGTAACCTGAGGATTGACAATTACATCACGCGAGGTCACAGGAGTTTTCAGCACGATCCCTTCCAACGAACGGCAACGACTCAGTGCTACATAAAGCTGACCTCCTGCAAAAGCTCCGCCACTAAAATCAATCACTACCTTATCAAATGTGAGCCCCTGGCTTTTGTGTACTGTGATAGCCCAGGCCAGACGGAGCGGAAACTGGGTAAAAGAACCAATCTCTTCCTCGATAATCCGGTTGTTGTCCTCATCGTAACGATAGCGCAGATTCAACCATTTTTCGCGGGTAATCAGATGGGTCTGATCATCTTCTGTACGCACATAAATCCCGTCTTCACTAATTTCATCTACCAGCCCAAGCGTGCCGTTATACCATCGTTTCTGTGGATCGTTCTTGACAAACATCACCTGAGCATTTTCCTTCAGAACCAACTCCTTCAGCGTGGGAAGGGCCGATTCGGAGAACTCTCCCTGTATTTGCCCGGAAAAAGTTTCCTCCGCCCCCTCCAGCTCATTGAGTTTTTTATCGTTGATATAATTGACCGTATCACGACGTGTAGCCAATGTAATAAAAAGCTCATTGACAGGTGGTTCAAAACTACGATCCAGTCGTTTGTTAATCCGGGATATGTCTTCCGGGGTCGCCTCTTTTACCCTTATTTTGTCAAGCATTCCCACAAAAGCCTTATCGTTTTGCCTGTACACCTTTTTCAACTCAATCTGTACCAGAGGAATCTTGCTAAATACTCTGGCTGAAAAGAAAAACGGAGAATTGTAAAAACGACTTAGAATCTTCCAGTCATCCGATCTTACTACCGGCTCCAGCTGAAAAGCATCTCCCACCATCAAAACCTGCTTACCTCCGAAAGGAAGCATTTTGTTTTTGGTATAGACCCTCAGTACCTGATCGATAAAATCCAGAATATCCACGCGCACCATGGAAACTTCATCGATAATTAACAAATCGGTTTCCCGGATAAGCTTAATCTTTTCCTTGTTATACTTTAGAAAATCGTAGATCCGTCCGTCTTTGGTCGAAAGATCCGGATCATCCGGAAGGATAGGACGAAAAGGGATCTTAAAAAAAGAATGCATGGTCACCCCTCCGGCATTGATCGCTGCAATACCTGTAGGTGCCACTACAATGTGCTTTTTGTGTGTATGCTCACATATATATTTCAGGAAGGTAGACTTACCGGTTCCTGCTCTGCCTGTTAGGAAAACCGAAGAATTGGTATATTGAATGAGCTGCAAAGCATTGCGAAACTCTGCATTTTCAAGATCCATATTTATGGGCAATTCATTACTCATGCTCAGACTCCTCTTTCAATTCGGTTTCAGGTTCAAAAGCCCCATATCTTTTAATGATACTGTAAGCTTCAAAAACCCCCAGTTCCCCGGCTTTGCTCAAATCCATCGTGCCTTCGGTGGTATTTTCCAGGTAGATCCTGTTCAATCCACGGTTAAAATAGGCCTCAGCAAAATCAGAATTGATTTCTATAGCACTGGTATAATCTTTCACCGATCCTTCAAAATTACGCAAAAGACTTTTAATATACCCCCTGTTGAACCAGGCAAACTCAAAATCGGGATTAATCTCAATCACTTTATCCAGGTCATCAAGAATCATGTTGTAGTCCAGAATAGATGATTGCTCTTTTTTATTCACAGACCCCAACGGATCATTTGTAGCATTCAGATCCAGCTCCTCCACTGCCGGAGCATTTTCCTGCTCCATGGCCTTTACTGTTTCCACCATTTTGTACCGTGCAAATGCCCGTTGAAAATAGGCCAGATAATTACCCTTAGTTAAATCGATTACATCTGAAAAATCCTCCATCGCATTGTTGAGGTTCTGAACAGCCAGATAGTGGAACCCACGCTCCATAAGTAATTCGGATTTTTGCTCTGCCTTTCTTTCATTCTCAATCAGGTTGGTCAGCCGGGAAATATTATCAAATAAAATGACTGAAGTTTCGCGGTCAATTTCGCCTGTGACATTGGCAATCTCCACCGTTCGATCAGACATAAATCCTTGAGTCAACTCTTCCACATCTTTTTCAAAATACCGCACCCGATGCACCAGCGTGTCTCCCGGGAAAAAGGTCAACCCGTAAGGTTGCTGCAAATCGACCATAATATTGCGATTCTGGATCTTTCCTCTGAGGGATGTTCCTGTCAGTTCTTCCGGTTGATCCGTCCCAAAATCATCCAGCACAGCCATCTTATCATAGTTGCGGATGTTTCGGTCATTCTCACCACGTGTAGCTTTCCGCTTTTTCTTCTCTTCTTTACCGCCGGACTCATCTTCCCCTTTTTGGGCAGCCATCTGTTGTGGAGCATTACCGATATTCTCCCGACGATCCATCTCCAGCTTCATAGCTGTATTGTAATCCAGTCGGGCAGCCTGCTCCTGTCCCAATGCCATGCGCACCTCTGCACGATTGTAATATACAGGTGAAAAATCAGGATACGCATCGGCCACAATATTATAATCGGACAGCGCCTTTCGGAAATCGCCCTTTTCCTGATAAAGCATTCCACGGTAATAAAGAGTGGGCAAATCTTCTCCCCTGATAGCCAACACCCTGGAAAAATCATTAATGGCTCCATCAAGATCCCCAATTTCAGCCCTGAGAATTCCACGGTTGTTGTACCCCATGGCATTGCGGGGCTCCAACTCCACAAACTTATTGAAATCGGCCATCGTTCCACGCAAACTATCCAACTGATAACGAATGATTCCCCGGTTCATATACAGGGAAGCCTCTTCAGGCCGTAGTTTCAATGCCTCATCCACATCGTCCAGTGCTTTTCCAAATTCGCCCTGGTGATAATAGATCATAGAACGGTTCACGAAACCATCCGGGATGTAAGGATTGGTCTCAACAGCCTTTGAAAAATCTCCTAAAGCGCCCGTTGTATCGCTGGCCGAAAAGCGCGCCAATCCTCTGTTAAGATAGGCTGTCACCAAATTGGGAGATTCCTCCAGGACCTTTGAATAAACCTCCATCGCTTTTTTATAGTCTTCCGTCTGGATATATGCAATCCCCAAATTAATCATCAGATTAAGATTTAAAGGATCTACCTCAAGCCCCTGCTTGTAATCATCTATCGAAGCTTCCGGCTTTTCCATTTTCTGATAAAGAATTCCTCTGAGGTTGTAAGCATCTATCATGTAAGGATTAATTTCCAGGGCCTTACCACAATCATCCAGTGCTCCGGGATAATCTTCGAGGTGATATTTTCCTACAGCCCTGTAATAATAAGGCTCAGCAAGGTATGGCTTAGCTTTTATAATCTGATTAAAATACTGAATCGCCAGAATATAATCCTCGAAATAGAGGGCATTTCGCCCGATAATCGTCATTCGGTCGGTGTCTATCTGGGCTTTGACTGAACCTGAGGAAAGACCCGCAAGAATAAGAACAATGTATAATAGTTTTTGCATACGTTTCAATAACTAAAACTGGTTTCCAGTATTTCTTTATTTCCGGCATTGTCGGTGGCTTCAATTAAGATTTGGTGATTTCCTTTTTCCAGAAAAGGCACATTTTCGAAATCACAAATCAACTCATTTTGTCCGGGATCATACTCAAACAAAGCCCACTGACCATCGATGAAGCAATCGTAACGGGCAATTCCGGAAAAATCATCTTCCAGTCGAACAAGCATCCGGGAACGATTTGTATAATTATTTTGAAATGGTTGATTCCTCAAATACAATACCGGAGCCACCGTATCTCTAACCAGCAAAAAGTCCCCACAAATCCGGCTCTCAATCACAAAATCCTCCCCCTGAACTTCACCTCCTGCAAATTGAGGTTTTAGGTTGCCATCCAGAACCGCACCACAAAGGCCATCTAAACTGATGGAATCGGAAAGCGGGAACATCACTTTAAAACTCTTATGTACCGGAATGGTTTTATCCAATACTGAAAAAACTGTACCCGACTCAGAAATAAAAGATTTCCGCACACTGATTTCTCCCCTGATATCTTCGTAAAAAGTTTCCGGTTCAATGGCTACCGAATGTTGGTTCTTCTCAAAGAAAAAAGAGTTACCGGCATCAATTACCAAAGCACAGGAGTCAATTTCCGTAGTTTCAGACAAAAAACGATCCCCTTCAATATTAAATTGCAACGACGATCTGTTTCCGGCAATATCCCGGATCTCATACGAAAAGAAAAAGTTCTTCCCAGGCTCCATCCTTATCTTTCCTCTTTCTTCATTGAAATTATACAAATCGACATGGTTGTATGGATCCACAAAGCTTTTTTGAATGGTTCTGCCACTTTCCATCTTTTCGGCGTAATCGATATGACTGTTCACAAATCGTGTATCATGAAAAAAGAAGCCATTCATAACAAAAGCATAAGTTTCCTGATTGTTCACCTTCAGATCGATACTATGGATGCCACACTTGCGCCATGAATTGGAAAAATAATCAATAACGTCTACGCCGACACCAATGGTTCCGGTTGCCTGGATCTTTGGGTTGTGTTTCAGGTGAAAAGCACCATCGTAAAACACCACAGGCAAATATTTCGACTGGTGTTCTCCGTTTATGGTGGTTCCACGACTCAATGGATAAAGCTTGATTCCTGCAATATGAGGTCGCACATCATCCTTTACGGGGGTAGGAAAACTCAGAGGATCAACGGGTTTTTGACCTTCCGACAGACGCACTTCAAAGTGAAGATGAGGGCCACCCGAACTGCCTGAATTTCCGGAATAGGCTATTACCTCTCCCCGCTTCACCCGAAAAGTTCCCGGCTCCAGATACTCATTGATCGTAAAGGATTGTTGCTGATATTGGAGTGCCAGCACAAGTGAATCCAATACATTCGAAAAAGACTCCAGATGTGCATAAACCGTTGTATATCCGGAGGGGTGATCTATGTAAACAGCCTTCCCAAAACCAAAAGGGGATGCTGCTATACGCGACACATAACCATCATCGGCAGCATATACCGGCAATCCTGTTTTCCCATGTGTCGTAATATCTAGTCCTGAATGAAAATGATTACTTCTGATTTCTCCAAAACTCCCGCTCACTTTCGGTGCAATATCCAGCGGAAAATGATATTTCCACTCCGGAGCATTTTTTTGTCCCGCAGCTATCGCTGAAGCAAACAATAAAAAAATGAGCTGAAAAGTAAATATATATTGTCTTTGCATTTGATCCGTTATTTGAGGCCTTAAAAATAGAAATTTTTAAGAGGTTTAAAGAATTTTAGCCACAGAACAAGCTGATCAAACAATATGCCTCAAATGAATGTTGTACTTATAAAAATCTCAAAAACCTTAAAGTCATGAAAAATAAGGAAGCTTACATTGAGAAATTTGAGGCCCAAATCAAAGAATTGCAGGCCGACATTGACAAACTGGATGCAAAAGCCCGACAGAGCGAGGCTGACATGAAAATAAAATACCAGGATGAGTTGGAGCAGCTGCGGAGGAAAAGAGATCAGCTGGAAGGGCGATTAACCGAGATAAAGAAAGCCTCGGACGATGCCTGGGAAGAACTGAAAGCTGGTGCAGAAAAAGCTTATGACGAGTTGAAATTTAGCTGGAAATCGGCAATGAGCCGCTTCAGGAACGAATAAAACAATCAACACCAATTTACTTTACAGGGTTTATTGAATAACAACTTTACCATCTGTTTGCTTTATATGAAGATGTTGTGTCATGGTAGAAAAACAAGGACAATAAAGCAAAAATGGTAGAGTTGTTATTTTTTTATCCAAAATTGTCGAAAAAGAGAGACAACACTACACTTAATTATGGTAGTGCGTATCAATCCAAAGTACTTACACCCTCATCTCAAAATCTCAACAGAACTCCAAGACCTTTCTGTCGATAAGAAATTACCGGTGCAAAGGCTACAGCAATATCCTGATTTTTTCTATTCTTTCTGGTCAGTATTTTGCTCAATAAAGGATGAACCCAATATGCAATTTTTGTACTCAGAATCCCTATTCCGGCTCCTGCTGCGACATCAGTCACCCAATGTCTGTCATTATAAATTCTATACATTCCAGTGGTCAGAGCAACAGAATATCCAATAATTCCGGGCCAAATGGAACTATCTTTATACTCCTGCCAGAGAAATTCCGCTCCCATAAATGCGGTTGCTGTATGTCCAGAAGGAAATGAATTAAAAGTACTTCCATCAGGCCTTTGCGCATTCACAGAATACTTAAGCGCATTAACAGCACCCCCCATTACAATATATGAAGAAGCCAGAATAACAGCTCTGTCTTTATAATTGTGGGCTGCTGGTAGTCCAGCCCTGTCAAGGCTAAATGTGGAAATAATTGAGAAATACTGACTAAAATCATCAATCGAAACATGTTCATCGATATGCTCATATACCTCCTCCTGAACTTCCATATTCCACATTTTTAATCCGTCACTTTCAATACCAATAATTCCGTATCCCAATAAAGCACCGGGAATAAGAAGTGACTTATATTTAAACTTCATTCGTGGGATGGAATCATTATTACTTGTTCCAGCAAAAGAGATCGAAGAGTGAAAAAGCACAAACACAAATAAATATAATAACTTGGAAGTAAGCTTTGTTTTCATATCAATTACCAATAATCACCAGCCAGTCAAATTAACAGGCTCCCCAGTTAACAAATTTCTTTTATACTCTAAAACCTATTCCTATGTTTCTCTTTTTTCCAAATATTTATTTTCGTAACGATAAACCGTAAAAACAAAGTCAGGAAAAGCAACGATTCAAAATACCCCC
>DHQK01000039.1:30069-34883 GCA_002411085.1 Marinilabilia sp. UBA5340
AGCGCAACGAAAGAAACAAAAAAATGCCGGCAAAAAACCGGCATAAAAAATTAATCAGAATTGTATTTTGGGAATTAAGGAAAGACAATCCCTTTTTGATTGTTTACAACCACATGAGGAATTGTACTTCCATATTTTTGATTCACTGCACTAATAAACTCATTGGCCAAAATGGCGGATCCACGAGCAGTAACATGTATTCCATCCAGAGAGAAGACACCACCGGTAATATATGAATTGGAATAATTCACCCCGTCAATAACAAGTCCTTCGGCAGTAGCATTTAGCAAATCATTGGTATTCACCAGTGCCACATCAAATTGTTCGGCGCCATCAGCAATAATAGTGTTAAAAACAACCGTAGCATCAGCAATAGCCTCCAATTCAGTCTCATCAAGCACATACTCACGGGGAACAGGCACCTGAGTTCCCCACCCTGCCAATGTAATATTGGTGCGGGCGGTAAGCAATAACTTCTCCGTGGATTTTATCTGACGCATTCCCAGGGGATGATTTTCATCTTCTACCACAAAATAATTAGCTCCTTCAGAAAAAACCATTTTCTCCAACTGATACTGCTCGGCAGCGGCATTGTATTCTGCATAGCCGGCATTCAAAGCTGCTGCCTGTTGAGCACTTAACTGCAGTATACCCGGCAAAACGGTATTGAAAAAAGGCAGCTGATCGATGTCGGGCACCGTGGCCACGACTCCGCCGGCTCCCTGACTCGTCAATTGGGAAAGCATATAATTAAAACTCTGACCAAAGGTTGCAGCCGGTGTAATATCATTGCTTCCCATGCCGGATGTTTCTCCTTCTCCTCCGGCTAGTGCGTATCCAAGCACATCATTTCCACCAATCCACAAGCTGAAAAAGGTAGGATTCAATGACAGGGCATCCGACAAGGCGGTAGAAACTCCCGGAACAGCTGCAAATCGTGCATAAAAAGGATTAAAATTCCCAGCCCCTAAAGTGTAATCTCCATATTCGGGTGCTACCAGATGATAACTCCGGGCACCGGGTATTCCCAGGTTATGAAATGGTCCTTCACCGTTGATCCAGGTAGACGGATCGGTGAGCAATTCAGGGTTTCCTTCAGTAGTGACAGGGGCCAAACCAACAGGTGTGATTTGAAGCTCCATCTTTCCTTCAAGTGAGGATCCCACACTTGTACC
Organism: Marinilabilia sp. UBA5340; assembly: GCA_002411085.1. Lineage (GTDB taxonomy): Bacteria > Bacteroidota > Bacteroidia > Bacteroidales > Marinilabiliaceae > Marinilabilia. The sequence continues at coordinate 31,245 of DHQK01000039.1, forward strand.
TTCAGGCAGAAAAGGCACTGACCAGGAAGTATTGGTAAACTCCTCCATATTGGAGGCCAACAAGGTAGCAAAAGCACTCTCCTGTCCTTCGCGGCTCAACGCGCCATTGCTGTAACCCGCAGTGTAAGAATCTCCCAGCGAGACAAACACTGAAAAATCCGCTTCACCGTTGACCGGAACCGGCACATCGGCCTCCTGCTCGCAGGCAGAGAAAAGCATGAATGCCAGAGCAAAATATAATAGTTTATTAATCATTTTATTTCATTTTTTAGATGACTATCCAAGAGATCATTAGAAGTTCCAGCTGAGTCCAAATCCAGGAATCCAGGCTGAAGTGTTATAGGTACCATAAAAATTCAGGGGAGCATAACCATCATTGCGCTCTTCGCCGGAGATATAAAGCAATGATGCATCCAACGAAAGCCTGGCATTCAATGCATAACTGAGACCTGCAGAAATCCCTGTTTTATTTGTTCCCGGCGTTTCGGGAGTCAGATAATCAGCAGGAATAGGTGTCTCATCATAGTAAATCCCTGCCCGCACTTTCAGGTTTTCCAGGGCCTGGTATTCTGCTCCCAGACGATAGATCAGCGTATTATCGAAATTACGGGGATTCTCCGAATCCTGAAGCGCTGCAGTGTTCTCTTCAAAGTCGAAGTTCAACTCCTTATAAGCCGACCAGCCTACGCTCTGCAGATCAAATGCAAGCAAAAGTTTATCGGTAGCCTGCCAACCCAGTCCAAATGTAAGATTGGATGGCATAGGCAAAGCAGCAGAAAAAGTGTTGTTCTCCGGGAAGTTGGCCCGCATACTTTCAGGAACTGAAAAAGCAGCATCACCATCTTCCATTTCTACGTTCACTTCCGAACGATAATTGACTCCAAACGACAACTCCGGAGTTAATTTCATAAATAATCCCACATTATAACCATAAGCAACGGTACTGCCTTCCAGGGTAACCTGTCCGTCTCCACTTTCCGACTGCAGCGGAAGTGCTTTATTGAGTTCAACCGCACCAAAAACAGCAACTGGTCCACCCCCCACACTGATTTTGGGAGATATGGCATACGAAACAGTTGGCTGAACAAAAATAGCCTGAAGGGAAAGATCCTGAATCAGGTAACGTCCGTCCCATTCATCGCCCCAAACCAGGCTGTTTCCATAGGGTGAGTTGGCCCCAATTCCAACCACCAGTTTCTCGTTTACACGCATTGCACCATAAACAGAAAAAGGGGTTCCCATGGGGTTATCACTTTCAGCGCTATAGCGTGAAGGCTGCTCTTTCACAAAAGTATTTTGAGAGAGGACACCGCTCACCCCGGCTGAAAACATATATTTTCCTTCGAGAAAAGAAAGCGCTCCGGGGTTAAAGTGAATTGATGAAGGCCCCAATAACAGGGCAGTTCCTGTGTGCCCCATCCCTGTTTGCTTTTGCCCCTGTACATTGACCTGATATCCTTCGGCCCCAACAGGAGAGAGTGTCAGCATTAAAGCGACAAAACCTAATAATAGTTGCTTCATAAATCTATTGTTAAAGCCCAAAATGGACTCTTTAATAATAAAAAAGTATAAAATGCATTCCTAAAAGCCATTTTTCAGGTATTCTTTTACGAAAACACAAAACAGCGCGAAAGTAAATATTTTCCCGGCAGTACGTATAATCTTATTTTTTGACTTTCAAACATTTACAGTCTTAGACCTTTTTGATCGAAAGTTCATTTTCGCACACTCCTATAAAACAAAGAGTTATCAGAGATTTAAAATTCTGTTCGACCAATTTGGTAGACATTTACCTGAATAATTTTTTTCAACAATTCCTGAATTAATTCTTTAAATAGCACGACCAGCCAAAATTGACGTCTGGATTCAATCATCAAAATCAATTTTGTCCTTTGATTGAAACTGATTTTCTACAAACATTGGAACAGGGGTTTGAGGTATAATTTATTTTGCCATCAACCGGAAATTTCTTATTTTCAGGGAAACATAAAACCCCTAAATATGATTCAAGCAACCGATTTAAAGCAACTTAAAGAAAAAGGAATATCCACAGAGGTACTGGAAGAGCAGATTAAGCGTTTTAAGGATGGATTTCCGCCCCTGAAAGCGGAACGACCCGCCACATTGACCGATGGAATAGTACCACTCTCTCCGTCAACAATAGATTCATTTATTCAATTATATGATCAGGAAATCAAAAACGGGTTACAACCACTGAAATTTGTGCCGGCTTCGGGTGCTGCCACAAGAATGTTTAAAGCCTTATACCAGTTTTTGGAGAACCCACAGCAAATAGCAACACTGGAATCAGACCACCCGGTCAAAGAGTTTGTCTCCGAACTACCCCGGTTTGCTTTTTTTGAGTCATTGCAAAATCTATTTCCGCAAAGCGATCTCAGCAACATGACATCAAGAGAAGAACTGGCTCCGGAAATCATCTCCAAAGTATTAAATGACAATGGATTAAATTATGGTTTTCTTCCCAAAGGACTAATCAGCTTTCATCAATATCCCAATGGTGGCAGAACTCCCATGATTGAGCATCTGACAGAAGCGGCACAATACGCCAGAAATACGGAGAACAAAGCAAAAGTTCATTTCACCGTCAGCCCCGAGCATCTGGATCTATTTAAGATCGAGCTGAAACAAAATCTCCAGACCATTGAAAAAAAGTCTGGTGTCCAATTTGAAATCTCCTACAGTTTCCAAAAAGCACATACTGATACCGTTGCCGTTCTGCCCGACAATGAACCCTTTCGTAACGAATTCGGGCAGTTGGTGTTTCGCCCCGGTGGCCATGGCTCACTGATTGAAAACCTTGATGATTGCGATGCCGGCATCATATTCATTAAAAATATCGACAATGTAGTACCGGAAAACAAACTTCAGCAAATAGCCGACTACAAAAAAGCACTGGGCGGGATGGCCCTCGAAATCCGAAATCAGGTATTTCAATTCATCGCACAACTGGAAGAGGAGCTATCCATCAAACTTATATCTGAAATTCGTCAATTCCTTAAAGACAAGCTCCACACCGATCTCCCTGGACATCTGACAGATGGATCACTGGGAGAACAAGGTGCCTACCTGCTTCATTTTCTCAATCGTCCCATAAGGGTTTGTGGCATGGTGAAAAATGAGGGGGAACCGGGAGGCGGCCCCTTCTGGGTGCGCAACAGCGAAGGCCAGGAAACCCTCCAGATTGTAGAGAGCTCTCAGCTTGACTTATCAATACCTGAACAAAAGAGAATATTCGAAGCCAGCACACATTTCAACCCGGTAGATCTGGTCTGTATCACCCGTAACTATAAAGGTCACAAATTTGATCTGCTGAACTACATAGATCACGATACCGGGTTCATTTCTGAAAAATCGATCAGTGGAAGAACCATCAAAGCCCTTGAGCGCCCGGGATTATGGAATGGTGCCATGGCCAATTGGCTGACCATCTTTGTGGAAGTACCAGTGGAGACCTTCAATCCGGTAAAAACCGTCAATGATTTGTTGCGAAAAGCTCATCAAACTGAATAATTTTGTCAGGCAGAAGCTGAAAAGGCAGAAGTCAGAAGGAGAATACTCCATACATAAGTATACGAAGGTCGGATTTGGCTGTTCAGTCATTTCCGACCTTTATTCTAC
>DHQK01000039.1:35116-48106 GCA_002411085.1 Marinilabilia sp. UBA5340
TATCCACAGCAATATCCCAACGTTCCGACACAGCCAAAACACCAAACCTACAACAATGATAAACAACGCATTAACAAGACATACAGGCCATACATACTAAAATGCGTCTGAAGCATTGGCTTTACATAAAGATTACGTACTTTTGCACAACTAAAATAAGTGTGTATGTATGATTCATGGTCTGCCCATTTTAATGAAGTAAGAGAAGCGGTTGAGCGGTTTGAAAAGATGGAATACAAAGGACAGGAATTCTTTTTTGATGTCCACAGCATAGAAAATATTTTTGATTTCTACATAGATAAGCTCCAGTTCAATAAAGCAGAACGAATTATTGAAATTGGTCTTCGTCAACATCCTGAAGCTTCTGTATTGCGCGTAAAGCAAGCCATTATTTTCATTGAAAAAGGAAGACTCAGCAAGGCAACAGCTCTGTTGGAAAACCTATTGCAATTAGAGAAATCCAACTCAGAGGTATACCTGAATCTGGGATATGTATATTTACGAGACGGACAGAACGAAAAAGGTATCAGGACTTTTGAAGAGGGTTTTAAGTATGCGTTTGGAAACGATGTGGAAGCATTGCTCGACGTGGTTCTTTACCTCAATCAATTTCATGAATATCAGGCTACCATTGACATTCTGGAGCAACGAAAAGCCCTGTTTACCGATAACGAGAACCTGCTTTTCGAACTGGCTTATGCTTTTGATAAGGTAGGAGAAGACCAGGAAGCTTACCACGCCTACCAGCAAGTACTGGACATCAATCCATGGTCAGACAATGGCTGGTATAACTCGGGAATTACCCTCGTGAAAATGGGAGACCTTTCCCTTGCCAACGAGGCCTTTGACTTCTGCCTGGCCATCAATCCGGAACACGAACAAGCCTGGTTCAACAAAGGCAATAGCCTTGCACAGCAAAACCGCTACCAGGAGGCTTTGGATAGTTATCTGGAGTGTATTTCTTATGACATTCAACAATCCAGGGCCATTCATTACATAGCCGATTGCTGGAACCAACTGGGCAATACCTCCATGGCAGATCGTTTCTTTAAACTGGCTACCCACATCAATCCCATGGATATTGATGCCTGGGAAAATTATGCCCGTTTTTATATGGAACAACAAGAGCCTGAAAAATGCAGAAATGTCATTGATCTTGCCTTGCGTGAAAAAGAGATGATGGAAGATTCCGAATTGGGCATGTTTTATCATCTGAAGGCACAGTCTTATGTACTGGATGAAGAGTGGGAGTTGTCGAAAAAATTCTTCATCAAATCCATTTTAAGCAACCGCCATGATGTAAGACATCTCATAGCGCTCTATAAACTGAGTAAAGCTCTAAACCCGATATACAACATTGAGTTGTTCATCGATGAATATTCCGAAAAGTTCATGGAGACCATCTCCTTTCATTATATGTTGGGAGCCTACCATATTTTAATCACCGAAGATATGGAGCAGGCCTACAATTTTCTGCAGGAAGCCGTTCATTATGCTCCCGGTTATATTGAAGAATTATTGGATACATTTCCTACCATTGAATCAGCTTGTGCAGAACACCCGAACTTGCTGACACTCATCGAGGAAAATAAATAGAAGATTCTGATGCTGAAGAAAGTACTATTTCCTTTTCTGAAAGGTGCTGCCATGGGAGCAGCCAATGTTATCCCCGGAGTATCGGGTGGAACCATTGCACTGATCACAGGCATCTTTGAGCGACTTATCAATGCCATCAAATCATTTGACGGAACCGCATTAAAACTACTTTTAAAAGGAAGGTTTAAAGAGTTTACTGTTCATACTGATCTTTTCTTCCTGCTCTATCTGTTTGCCGGAGTTTTTGCTGCCATCCTTTCACTTGCCAGACTTTTGGAATTCCTTTTCGAAAATCATCCCATCTATGTATGGGCCTTTTTCTTCGGATTGGTGTTGGCTTCCGTATGGTTTGTGGCACGTACCGTGCGCAAATGGCATGCGGCAGCCGTAATATCTTTCCTGGTGGGAGCCTCTATTGCTATTGGCATCTCAGTGCTGACACCTGCAGGAGAAGATGAGTCGTTTTATTATTTATTCCTGTGTGGCGTTGTAGCCATCTGCAGTATGATACTACCCGGACTCAGCGGCTCTTTTGTACTGGTACTCATGGGCAACTATCAATTGGTCATGATTGATGCCATCAATAACTTTGATCTCTCAATCCTGCTGCCTGTAGGTGTTGGGGCGGTGGCAGGTCTGATTGTTTTCAGCCGCTTTCTTTCGTGGCTGATGAAACGTTTTCCCGATTCTACCATTGCCCTGCTTTCAGGATTTATTCTGGGTTCGCTGGGAATATTATGGCCCTGGAAAACAGAAATCACTCAGACTTTCGGAGACAAAGTAAAAGTGATTGCCTACGACTGGCATCTACCGGAGGTGAACACTGAATTTGCGCTTGCCCTTGTTTTTATTATCTTAGGGGTTTTAAGTATTGCCATTACTGAGATTTGGGCTGATAAGACTCAGAAAGAAGAGAATTAGCTCGTAGCTCGTAGTGTTTTTCCTATAAACCTTGCTTTATGAAAACTTTCGGACTGATCGGATATCCCCTGGGACACTCCTTTTCCCAAAAATATTTCACAGACAAATTCAAAGAAGAGAATATAGAAGCGCGGTACCTCAATTTCCCCATTGAAACTATTGAGGAGTTTCCCAGTTTACTTGAAAAACATCCCTATCTTGCCGGCCTCAATGTCACAATTCCTTACAAGCAACAAGTCATAGAATACCTCGACGATATTGATTCAGTAGCCCGTGAGGTTGGTGCTGTCAATGTTGTTAAGATCACATGGAATAATTCAAAACCTCAGCTAAAGGGTTACAACAGTGATATTATTGGTTTTTCGCGTTCCATTGAACCACTTTTACACTCTCATCATAAGAAAGCCCTGATACTCGGGACAGGAGGTGCATCAAAAGCTGTTGCTTATGCCTTGAAAGATTTAGGTTTGTTATACCGGTTTGTATCCCGTACGCCTCAGCACCCTTCACATGTTTCTTATGAATCGCTCAACGAGGAAATTCTCAAAGAATATACTGTCATTATAAATACCACTCCCATGGGAATGACTCCCAAAACGGACCAATGTCCTTCCATCCCCTACAACGGAATATCCTCACAGCATCTCGCTTTTGATTTAATTTATAACCCGGAAACGACCCTTTTTATGCAAAAATGTGCAGAAAAAGGAGCCGTAGCCAAAAACGGACTGGAGATGCTGCATCTGCAAGCCGAAGCTGCCTGGAACATCTGGAACCAGTAAGAATACTCGTCGTTTTTGTACTCAATCTTGATTTTATGCTTTTTTAACAACAACACACTTGATCAACTAAGTTTTTAGTTATAGATTTGAACTAAACTTTTAGTTGAAAGATGAAGGAACTGACCAAAGCAGAAGAACAAGTGATGCACCCGCTGTGGCAAATGGGCAATGCCACAGTGAAGCAAATCATCAATCACCTGCCTGAGCCGACACCGGCATACAATACCGTATCTACCCTCGTGCGCATTTTAGAGAAGAAAGGTTTTGTGGATCATGTCGCAGAAGGCAAAGGACACATTTACTTTCCGATTATTTCCAAGCAGGAATACACCAGAAAATTCATGAAACGCTTTATCAGCAACTATTTTGAAGACTCATTCAAAAATCTTGTCTCCTTTTTTGCAAAAAATGACAAGATGGATTTGAAAGAGTTTGATGAGCTCATGGCTGATGTACGGAAAGAATTGGAGAACAAAAAAAGCAAAGAACAATGATTAATTATGTAAACTGGCTGTACGAGTCTTCGGTATTCATTACCGGAACAGTTTTTATTTATCAGTTATTTCTCAAAAGGAAGACAACGTTTTCTTTCAACCGTCTTTTCCTTTTGGGTGGATTAATTTTTTCTTTGCTCCTGCCCTTTTCCCGGTTGAACTTGTTCAGCACAGGGAACAGTAGCGATGACTTTGCAGTTCTAATGGCTCCGATTACTATCGTTTCCGGCGAGGTAAAAAACCTTTTCACCACCCCGGCCGTTGAATGGCCAACCGCCAGGATTATTTATGGCATTGGAGTCATGCTTTTTCTGATAAGATTAATTCACGGGTTGATAAAACTTGGCTTCTGGTCACGAAAGGCTGTGTTTGCCCGACATGGTCGTTTCAAAGTGGCATTTTTGCCCGGGAGTTTCAGTCCCTTTTCCTTTTTCAATCTCGTTTTTATCGGACAGAACCACTATACCGAAGAGGAGATTAATCAAATCATTGCCCATGAGATTGCCCATTCGGTCAAATGGCATTCTGCCGATGTAATTTTGCTTGAATCAGTCCTTATCTTCCAGTGGTTCAACCCTTTCTTATGGCTTCTGCGTCGAAAACTGAAAGAAATTCATGAATTTCAGGCCGACAGAGCAGTCTTGCATCAGGGGGTTTCACCGGTCAACTACAAAAGGTTGCTGCTTTACCAACATACAGGTGCCCGCCTGGAATTGGTAAACAGTTTTCACAAATCATTCATTAAAAAACGATTTATTATGATGTCGAAAAATAATAATAGCTCAAAGCGAACAACTCTTTTTGCAACCATAGCTTTACTGACTTTTTTCATCGGTTTTTTGGCTTGCAATCAAGTCGAAGAAAATGCCCAGGTTACAGAATCAGGAGGAGTCCTAAAATCGGAATCAGCACCAGATGTTTACGATATGGTTGACGAGATGCCAGAGTTTCCGGGCGGAATGGAGCAATTAAAAACTTTTTTAAGCAATAATATCGATTATCCCCTCTCAGCAAATGAAAAAAAGCTTCAAGGGAAAGCTTATATCAAACTCATAATAGATGAAAATGGTAAAGTTACCAATGTACAGATTGCCAAAAGTTCCGGACATACTATTCTTGACGAAGAAGCAAAAAGAGTCGTAAGCAGTTTGCCGGATTGGAAGCCAGGAAAACATAATGGCACAAAAGTAAAGGTCAACCTGGTAATCCCCATAAATTTTCAGTTATCTTCGGGAAACGACCCATCACCGAAATAGGTATTTTAATTCTTAAACACTCCCCTGGTCTGTTTTCATAATACAGGCCAGGGAATTTTTTCTAACCCACAAAATTCTAACTATGCATCGTTTATCCTTAATCATTATCCTCTTAACCCTGACATTTCAAATTTTTGCAGGAAATTCCACAAAAAGTGACAGCATTCAGGTGGCTTTTACAAACCCGGACAGTACCCAGATTCCCACAAAGGATTCTACACTTCAAGCATCCATACCCCATAAGCTTTCGCCGGATACCATAGTCCTGCATATTGCAAACGCGCAAAGATTGATGAAAGAATACAAAATCGACAGCGCGATTATTACCCTTGAGAAAGCCTATGCCCGTGACTCCTCCTCCATCCTGTTGGCCAAAGAACTGGAAGATATTTATTACAGCACTTCTGAAAACACCAAAGCACTGAAATTTATAAACCTGCTGCTGGAGCAGGGAATCGACAGCGCTGTTTACCTTCCCCGCAAAGCACTCGTAATGAAAAAGGAAGGCAATCTGACGGAAGCATTGCATATTTTCAACGATCTGATTAGCAAAGACTCCACCAATACATTCTTTCTGAATCAACTGGGTGATATTTTTAAGATGGCCCGCAAACCGGACAGTGCACTGATCTACTACACGAAAAGTGTCGAAGTCTCCCCAAAAAACATCACTCTTTTCAAAGCAGGACAATTGTTTCTGGATCTGGAAAAACCAGGTGAGGCCCTTTCCTTCTTCGATCAATACTACAATCCTGAAATTCACGATTCCAAACCTTTGCGCCGGTTGTATGGTCAGACTTTCTTTCTGCTCAATGAGTATGAAAAATCGATCAAAGTATTTAATGAACTCTACCAAAAAGGGGACTCTTCCTATATCACAACTAAGTTTTTGGGGATGAGTTACCGAAAAAACGGCGAATATCTGGAAGCAGAAATTCCGTTGAAACAGGCCGCATTCCAAAACCCCAATGATTTTCTGGTGTATTACAACCTGGGAATATGTTGCAGAAATATCGGACAAACCGATGAGAGCGAACAGTATTTCCAAACCGCTTTGGATATCATTTCCACACCACCTGCCATCAGGAACATGATTATCAAAGAACTGGCTGAAAACTACAAAAGAGCCACACAGTGGCATAAAGCACTCAAAATTTACAATGAAATTCTGGAATCTGATCCTACAAATATGTCAGTCCGCATGGAAATTTTAATGATTCTGGACTACCAACTCAAAGATGCCGAAAAAGCCATTAACGGATATAAAAACACGCTTGCGATGATTGAAGAGGATACCACAAATACCCAAAATAAAAGTCGAATGATAAAATACCTGAACCAGCGGATCGACAAACTGGAAGAACAGAAATTTTGGGAAGAAAAGGGAAATAACTAATTCGGGAAAAATGGTGTCCTGATTATTTTTCAAAAGAAGCTATCCCCAAAGTTATCTATCGGAAATACAACTTTGATGGTGCCCCAAAAATCACAAATTACAGATTTAGAAAAGTCTGTGAAAACCTAATTATTCTGCATTTTTCTCAGTACATCACCATATCTCCGGTACTCCTCTTCAAAATTTGGGGTAAGCAAATCATTTCCTTTGGCCTGATCTATTTCAGAGAATGACCATACTCTGCCTCCATCCAGTTCTTCGGGATGGGGGCTGATTTTTCCATCATGAAACAGTGCGAACACAAAAACCAGTTCTTTTTCCACATCACTTCGCCACAGATAACGTCCTAACGGGATGGCATTTTCAGTATTTACCCCTATTTCCTCCAGAGCTTCCCGCTTCAAACCTGTTTCGACGGATTCATTTCTGGAAACATGGCCCCCCACTGCTGTATCCCATTTTCCCGGTTGAACCTTTTTATGCATCGGGCGCCTTTGCAACCAGAGCCCTTCCGGTGTAACGATCTGCATGTGAACCACGGGATGTAACCACTGTGATTTTCCATTGTGAACGATGCTTCTGGGGGCGTGCCCCATTACTTTTCCTTCTTCATCTACCAGCGGAAGCCACTCTTCCTCTTTCCATCGTGCTTTTCGCCTTTTGTTGATGAGCCACGACATCACCAGCATTACTCCCACTAACACATAAAAACCCGGTCCACTTATAGCCGCCCACCAGGCATGCGGCATCCATAAGGCCGCGCCCAAAGTTAAAAAAGTATGGGCCAGAAAAAGCCAGAAAAACATCTTCAACATTTCCTGCATCAACCAGGACTCAAACGGACCGGCAACAAGTCCTTTAAAATAACGCTGGGTCATAAGCATTACCAGCCTGACATCTGCAAAAGCGGAATAGCCAATCAGTAGCAATAAAGCAGCACCAATAAAGACAGGTTTCAACTTGAATAAAAAAGCATTGTCAAACAGCAATGCCAGTCCGCCTAGTACAATCAAAAAACCTATATCGGCCAGAATAAATTTGTCCACCCGCTTTTCACGCAACAAAAACCACACCAACTGTCCAACACCGAGGCTCAAAGCAGCTACAAGGCCGGCAGTTGTTCCCCAAACCAGCTCAGCAGCAACAAAAATCAATAACGGAAGCATTCCGGGCAGCAATTTCCCGGCCAATGACAGCGGTTTACTTGTAGAGAGTTTCAAGAGCAAAAATTTTAATAAAACAAAGACACCAGGAGTAACTCATAAAAACGAGCTCTTCGGTGTCTTTGTGTAACCTTTAGATTATATCTTCAATTAAAGAATTTCATTCAAATAAGCTGTCACATTCTTCTCAATACGACCTGCCACATCTTCAGCTTTGGCCTTCTGAAAGGATTCACCGGTAATTTTCTCAAACAACTCGATGTACCGCTCCGAAACCTCGCTGATGTAGCTCTCGCTCATATCGGGCACTTGTTGTCCCTCCTTTCCCTGAAAACCATTTTCAATTAACCACTGACGCACAAACTCTTTGGAGAGCTGACGTTGAGATTCACCTTTTTTCAAACGTTCCTCATAACCATCGGCATAGAAATAACGAGATGAATCGGGTGTATGAATCTCATCTATCAGATAGATTTTCCCGTCTTTTTTTCCAAACTCGTATTTTGTATCGACAAGGATAAGTCCCATTTCTGCAGCCATCTCGGTTCCACGCTGAAAAAGTTCCATGGTATATTTCTCAAGCAAGGCATAATCTTCCTCGCTTACCAATCCCTGTTTCAAAATCTCTTCACGTGAGATATCTTCGTCATGTCCCACATCAGCTTTGGTGGTAGGAGTAATCAATGGCTTCTCAAACTTCTGGTTTTCCACCATTCCTTCGGGCAGCGGATTTCCGCAAAGCTCCCGTTTTCCGGATTTGTATTCGCGCCAGGCATGACCTGTAAGGTACCCCCGAATAACCATCTCCACCTTAAAAGGCTCACAAAAATGTCCCACGGTTACCATAGGATCGGGAGTGGCCACTTTCCAGTTGGGAACAATATCAGAAGTTGCATCCAAAAACTTAGCAGCAATCTGATTCAGCACCTGCCCTTTAAACGGAACACCTTTGGGCAGCACCACATCGAAAGCAGATATACGATCGGATACCACCATTACCAGATAATTGTCGTCAATGTTGTAGACATCACGAACTTTCCCTTTGTAAACGTCTTTCTGCCCCGGGAATCTGAAATTTGTTTCAACAATAGCGTTTTGCATAGGTATGTAAAATATAGAGTTATTCTTTGTCATAAGCTTCAACAATATCCTGCACCAGTCGGTGACGAACAATATCCTTTACCGAAAATTTGATCCGCTCAATTCCTTTGATTCCTTTCAGAATACGCATGGCCTGTACCAAGCCTGATGTCATGGGATTAGGAAGATCAATCTGTGTAATATCGCCGGTAACTACAAATTTGGCACTCGTCCCCATACGGGTAAGAAACATCTTAAGCTGATTGGTAGTGGTATTCTGCGCCTCATCAAGTATCACAAAAGCATTGTTCAGCGTGCGGCCCCGCATGTATGCCAAAGGGGCAATTTGTATGGTTCCGTTCTCCATATATTCTTTCAGCTTAACAGCCGGAATCATATCCTGCAATGCATCATACAACGGTTGAAGGTATGGATCGATTTTCTCTTTCATATCACCGGGAAGAAAGCCAAGTTTCTCGCCGGCTTCCACCGCTGGCCGGCTCAATATTATTCTTCGCACCACCCTGCTTTTGAGGGCTTTCACCGCCAGTGCAATGGCCGTATATGTCTTCCCGGAACCAGCAGGCCCAACGGCAAACATCAGATCGTTTTTCTCATAAGCATCCACCAGCTTGCGCTGATTTTCGGTACGTGCTTTAATAGGTTTACCATTGACACCGAAAAGGATTGTGTCATCAGGACTTTCCTGCTGCACCACTTTCTGCCCTTGCATAATGTCATTTATGGCATCCTCTTTCAGAACATTGTACCGTTCGTAATGTTCCAGCAATTGATTGATTTTCTCCTCAAAATCGGCTACCTCTTCGGCTTCTCCCATTGCCTTTAGCCAATTACCACGTGCAACAATCCTCAATTTTGGGAAATGTGTTTTGATTAAATCCAGTTTGGTATTCTTCACACCCATGAATTCAACCAAATCAACAGATTCAAGATATATCAGTTTTTCGATCATATAAAAATCTCAGTTCTCCTTCCATGTTTTCTACAAAGAAACAACATTTTGCGAAAACAGAACAGGGATAAAACATAGAGTTTGACAAAGCCCTGTAAGATATACTAATTTTATTGTAGCCAGGCACAAAAGTATGTTTTCAACATCCGGCATTGCGAAAATAAACAAAAACAAAATATCATCTGTTCAATTAACAATGAAAGAGGATGCTACCAGACGCTATAACGCATCTAAAAAGCTATTAAACTGACACTTAATCCTTATAAAAGCATTAACCCAAACGATTCATTTGGCGATTATTTTATATTTTTAACGAAACTTTGGTTTTAATATCAGTTTTATGGATGCCTCAAACAGTGAAAAGAGAATCAGAAAGATTCTGGCCGGTTTTAAAGAAAGTGATCAGTTGCAATCTGCTTTCAAGAAGGATTTTATCCCGGTTATCTATACCCGCCTTCAGAAAAATTATCCCGGCAGGGATTTCGGGTCAGCCCTTGCAGACACTATTCTTCAGTTTGCCGAGAATGCGATTAGTTGCGTAGAGTCTGTTATAGAAAAAGACTCCGGATACCCAGATTATCGGAAAGAGGAAGAAATTGAACGCATGAAACTGGTCGTCAGCAAATTGGCTTTCTCTGAGGAAGCCGGATTTCTATTGGATGAAATTCATAATGAAGTCAAAAAGTCAATTGTCAGGTTTTATCCTGAAATATTTGAATTCTCCGGACAGGGTTTCAGACTTCTTGAGCTTCATTCAAAATTTTATACACAAGGTTTTATTAGCGATTTTCTGGCCTTCCCCAATTCAGGCAATGACTAATTTGCGGGCTTCTGAAAGTGCATCTCCAAAATTAGAGAACACATGATTTTTCCCAACCAGCTCAAAAACGCCTCCCTGGCTGAGCTCTTTTTTCACAGATCCATTTATCCCTGACAACAAAACATTTGTCCCTCCCCGCTCCACATTCCTAATGGCCTCTTTAAGGTTGTGCATTCCGGTGGAATCCACAAAGGGCACATGGCGCATCCTGATAATCAAAACTTTATGCTTTTGTCCTGAAGCTTTCATCCACTCGGCATATTGCCGGGCAGAACCAAAAAAGAAAGGACCACTTATTTCAAAGATCCCTACCCCTTTGGGAATCGAAGAGTAGTTTTCAATCACATCAACGTCAAGTTCATTATCGGAATATTTTCCTGCATCGGCCATTCTCTTCATAAAAAGTAAAGCAGCCAGCACAATTCCCACTTCAATGGCTACCGTCAAATCCACCAATACCGTAAGCACAAAGGTTACCAACAACACAAGAATGTCAAATACAGAGCCCTTTAGAATGGAGACAAAGGACTTCCATTCGCTCATATTGTAAGCAACAACCATTAATATCCCTGCCAGACATGACAACGGAATGAGTCTCGCATAGGAACCAAAAAACAACATAATCAACAACAATGTGACAGCATGAACCATTCCTGCCACCGGAGTACGTCCTCCATTTTTGACATTGGTGGCAGTTCGTGCAATAGCCCCTGTAGCTGGAATACCTCCCAGCAAAGGAGTCACTATATTTGCGATTCCCTGGCCAATAAGTTCTGTATTTGAACGATGCGTACTGCCAATCATCCCGTCTGAAACAACCGCTGAAAGTAATGACTCGATACCTCCCAGCAACGCAATAGTGATTGCCGGACCGATATAAGTATGGATCATCTCCCACCTGATTCCCGGAATTACAAAGTGAAACTCCGTTGGTAAATCTCCAAAAGCCGATCCGATAGTAGCGACATCAACATCAGCAAAAAATACAAAAAGTGAGACCCCCAGAATGGCAATGAAAGAACCGGGAATTTTGGAGGTGATTTTTTTAAATCCTAAAGATATTCCAATTGTAACAACAGTAATTCCTATTGCTGCCCAGTTGGCATCTCCCAAGTTCGATATATAGTAATGCCACTTATCGATAAACCCGGATGGTACACCGCCTGCGTCTATTCCAAGGGCATCCTTCACCTGAATAGAAAAAATCACCAGGGCAATACCGCTGGTAAATCCCACAATCAATGGATGAGGAATAAATTTCAACAATGTCCCTAACCTTAGCAAACCAAAAATTACCAAAAAAAAGCCGGCCAGAATGGTCGATATCATCAAGCCCTCCAGACCGTGCATTTCCACTATCGAGTATACAATTACAACAAACGCCCCTGTGGGACCTCCTATCTGTACGCGGCTCCCTCCCAGCAAAGAAATAATAAAACCTGCCACCACCGCAGTAATCAAGCCTTTTTCGGGCGAAACCCCCGAAGCTACTGCAAAAGCAATAGCAAGTGGCAAGGCCACAATTCCGACTACAATTCCGGAAAGCACATCTTTGGTCATGGTGGTTTGATCCATAAGATTGTGCTGCCACAAGCTTATGAGTTTTGGTTTAAAAATATACTTCATCGATATAAAAAATTATCATTTGTTATAGTACCCGATATTCCGGGAGAACGCGCAAGAGTAATTGCCGCCATCCGTTTCATACGAAAAAAGAAAAACTAAAACGTGAGATAAAAAGCGGTACGAGAAAAGACAGATCCGTATTTTACTAAAACTGTTGTATTCTCCGAAGCCGCAAAGATAAGTGAACTTTTGTTCGGTTGACCTGACGGTTTCTTAATAATTTCTAAAAAACCGTAGAATTAATGATACTTCAGTAGTACAGGTCAACAATGCCTCTTTGAATCAATAGAAGATAAAATTGAAAAAAGGAAAACAAGGATGCCAGGAGAATTACAAAAAATACCTGATTCCTTTCGTTCGTGGTTCACCAAAGATACGGCAACCTGGCATATAGAAATATCAAGTTGGTGATAAAACCGCACTACAAAAAAATACAAAAGACTAGATATAAGCAGGTTACAAACTAAAATAAAAAAAGAAAGGCCTGCCGGCATTCCGACAGACCTTTCAAACCTTAACCCTAACCCGATACAAATATACGACAGCATTTTGAATTGTCAAATTTTTTTGAAAATATTTTCACTACCATTGCGATAGTTTTATTAGCTTTTATATGTTTTCGCTAAAATTTCTAATCCCAAAAACAAACATATCAGCACTTTAAAACAATTAGTGAGACAGACTTTTCTTTGTAAGCCATAAAGAGGCAATATTAAGTGACTGTTTAAAAATGGACTAAAAATTTTTTTAACACAGAGAAATAATTGAGTGGTTTATTTCATCCGTAAAAAATTTATTTTTCAATGTCGGATAGCCTGCCCCGATCTATCGGGGGAACTCGTCCCGAAGTTTCGGGACTCGTTTCAAATGAATATAGATTATG
>DHQK01000039.1:48368-52951 GCA_002411085.1 Marinilabilia sp. UBA5340
ACAGAGGTCACAGAGATTAAAATCGCAAAGCGATTTTTGGCTCCGTGCTCTCTGTGCATACTCAATTGGCAGGCTTACAATGTGTATAATGCTATATAATTGATAGAAAAGATATAAGCACTGTGATTTTGTTCTCTGTGTAAAATTTGAACAGTTTCTTAGTAGTTATAAAAAAAGAAAGGCCTGCCGGCATTCCGACAGACCCTTCAACCTTAACCCTAACCCAAGAACAAAAATAAGACCCAAAATCTGGGTTTGCAAATGTTTTGCAAAAAAAATTTTTCATTTGAAGGCAACCGCTTGCAACAGATCGTTTTGCTTTTTCCATCATGATCCATCCAACGGGTATTTTTCCACCATAGTCGTCGCTGAGCCCATTTTTCGCTTCATAATGTTTAAAATCATACACATCGGCTCACTTAACGTAAGGAAGATTGTGGTAAAACCTTCAGCAGGCAAGGCCAGATTATATCCTTACGGTTAATCTGAGCAAGACATAAACAAAATTATTTGTTCAACCATTGCTTAAAAGCAGGAGAACGATCAATACTGACTACAGCATCAGTTTCTTCATCAGCTGCGGGAGAAAGCTCCAGCTTAACGCGTCCGCGAGAATAAGCAACCATATTGACAATGGTGTCCATATTGATCAGATACTTACGGTTAATCCGGAAAAAGACATCGGGATCCAGCAGGTTCTCCAGTTTTTCCAGGGTATATTCAACCGGATAGCTACTCCCCTTAAAAGTACGCAGATAAACACCTTTGTTCCATACAAAGAAGTATGCAATATCGGCCACTTCTATTTTTCGTATTTTCTCACCTATCTGGATCAAAAACCGTTTTTTAAATTCATGCTTTGTCCCCTTCAGTTGTGCCCATAAAGAGTTAAAATCAATGGAAAATGCAGATTGCAGATACTGAAACTTTTTCAGACTTTCGACCAAATCCTTTTGACGTACAGGCTTGAGCAGGTAAGCTATGCTATTTACGTCAAAAGCCTGGATGGCATACTGATCATAAGCAGTAGTAAAAATAACCGGAGTAAAAATATCTATCTGATCAAAAATGCTAAAACTTAGTCCATCCGAAAGCTGGATGTCAAGAAATATGAGATCAGCCTTGTTCTGAAACAGCCAGCGAACTGATTCTTTCACGGAACCAAGTTTAGCCAATACACTAATCTCCATGTCAATATCCATAAGCATGGACTCTAATTTGTCCGCAGCCCATTTCTCATCTTCAATGATCAGCACCTTCATCATCATCGGTATTTATTAGTGGTAACCTGGCAATATAACAATTTGCATCAACTGAAAATCGAGGTTCTTCCCGACTTACCATTGCATATCGTTTTGTAAGGTTTTTCAGTCCCAGACCTGTTGAAGCGCCTTTGGAAATTTTGGGCTGAAGGTGATTCTTTATTACCAGAAAATTACCTTCTGTGAATATTTCAATTTTCAGGGGTTTCTCTTCATTGATAATATTATGCTTAATCGCATTCTCAAGAACAACCTGCAAAGAAAGAGGAGGCAGATACTTATGCAAATAATACGACTGAATATCAACCGAAAAGATCAGATCGTCACCATAACGTATCTGTTGTAAAAACAGGTAGGATCGCATAAAATCAAGTTCCTTCTCAAGTGTTGAAACAGGTTGCTCAATTGCTTCCAGCACATAGCGGTAAATATGCGAAAATTCATCTAAAAATTGTTGGGCTTTGTGTGTATCTTTATCAATTATCCCCGACAACACGTTCAAACTATTGAACATAAAATGTGGATTTATTTGACTTTTCAGCACCTCATACTTTATCTGCGCCAGCTCTTCCTGCAGTTCTTTTGCCTTTTGTTCTGAATGTTTGCTTTCTAAATAAAAAATCCAACCTTCCAGAACAGCCATTAAGAAAACATTTACAGCACTAAATATCAACATATTACTAATAATCACTCCCGAAAATTCTTCAGAATAAGGAGTCAATGCATTGGCAAAAAAAGTAAAACATAGTGATACCACTACAGCAATCAAGACGGAAAAGGCAATCTGCAAGAATACCCTCAGTCCGGTTTTTTGTCCCCAGGTGGCTATGCGATTTAAGGATCGAATCCAAAAAAGATCTGGATAAGCCAAAAGAAAACCTGCCAAAAGACTGAGCGAAACACCCCTGAATAAACGAAAAAAGAAATACTCTATACTTGACAGAACATGATAACCTGAAAAATGATTGTATAAAACAACAATGATCTGAACAGCAATGGAAAAGACAAACACAAAACGGAAGAGTTTCCCAAAAGACAACAATTGATGAATAGATTGGAAGTCTGTTTTTGCCTCTGAGCTCATATTCAAAGATAAAATATTTTAAGTTAACAAACGAAACCAGATTTTTCTACTATCCGGTTTCGTTTAGTTTTTCAGGAAAATTAAAATCGTTTTAAAATCCCCAAACGCATGGAAAAATAATTGTAATCGATTTCCTGAACAAAATTCTCATCACCGGCATCTCTCGAGAGTGCATGAAACTTTACCCCCGGCGTAAAACTCCAATTTTTCCCCAACGGTAAATCGATACCTCCGGCAAGTTGATATCCCAGACCATGGCCCGTGTCATCGATAATTTCCCCGTCACTATTTTCGGTTTCGAGATGGTTATACAATGCTCCTGCACGAAAGTAATATTGTACAGGCGAGTCTCCAAACGGACGTTTATACTGGAATCCAAAAACATACCCGGTCTCCTCGAAACAGACATCATCTCCGCCAAAATCATCGTTGGCAGCAAACTGATTCCAGCCCCAACCGGCATAAACTCCAATATGAGACAGAAAGCGGTAATGAAAAATCCCTTCGAACCCCATCCCTGTCTCGTTGGTCGTTTCACTCAAATTATTGGTGGCCATTGACAAACCACTACTAAATTCAAATCCCCAGCGTGATTCATTTTCCTGAGCCATAGAGGAAAACGACACCAAAATCATTAATAGCAGACTTACTAATCCCTTTGTTTTCATTCTCTAAATCTTTAATTTTGAATTATTTGACAGAACAAAAGTAGAGAATGAGGGTTTGGTTTAAAAAAAAGAAGTTCTCAACGTGTTGTTCAACAGGATGAAAGTGCAATTTTTCATGTCCAATGTAAAATTGGAGTCGTTTATAAAAGTCTTGCTACATTCCCGTTGCACCTCCCGATACAATAAATTTCATTACCACAGCGGGATTTAAATCAATAGACCGAACCTGGTTTTTGGGCACAATAAACAGTTCACCGGAAAAATTGTAGGAATGTGGAAAGTAAACAGCCACTTTCTCCTTTTCATCAATTTTGCTCAGATCCTCCTCCGTAATAAAACCTAACTTTTCCAAATTGGTAAGAGGATTTACCAGAACAATGACAGGTTTTTTAAATTTCCGCTCTTTGCCTACAAAAGCCGAAAAAAGATCATTCAATGCTGAATAAATAAATTTCAGTAAGGGTGCTTTCTCAATGAGACGACTAAAGAAAACTTTGAAAGGCCGGGCGAGAATGCTGCTTCCGATAATTCCCACCAAAACCAGAAAAAAGAAAATAAACACCAGTCCCAGCCCGGGAATATCTGTTCCAAGATATTTCTTCAGAATATCCTCCAGCAAATTATCAGTAAAACTAAAAAGAACATAAATGATGTAAGCCGTAATTCCAAAGGGTGCTATATAGAGCAATCCCTGAAGGAAATAATTCACAATTTTCTTCATAAGGCAAAATTATCAGTGTCAATGAAGAACAAAAATACGATATTTCCTTATGATCACTTCCGGGAAGTAAGGGAAGCAGCAGAAAAAATCAAGGTTGTTGTAACAGGCCACTGGCTTCCCTCAAAAAGCTGTTATAGGTTAATTCTTTATTTATTCCGGAAAACGTTCAAATTTGCAAATATCTTCCAGATCCTCATCCCAGCCAGCTTTACTGGAGATAAAAATATGTGAATCTGGTCTTTTATCCAATTCACTATCCAAACACCCGGCGGGAACTACCAGAAGTTTACCTTCCATTTGCAGATTGGGCAATGCTGAACCACAAGTCGCACAAAATGCTTTTGCATGATTGCTTTCCGGCATTTGATAGACCTTAATTTCAGTTTCTCTTTTTTCCCACTCAAGGATAGCGGTTGTCGAAAATAAATTGGCAGCATGCGCTGATCCCGTATCTTTCCTGCAATAACTACAATGACATAAATAAAAACGCTCAAAGTCACCTGAAATTTTAAATTTAATTCCTTTGCACAAACAAGAACCAAAATATTCCATCTGATAAGGCCTTTAAAAATTTTCAATTTATTCGAAATCTTTTTTCAAGTTGTAGCCATCCCTGAAAACATATCCGTATCTGAAATTTATTCTCCATAAAAGAAAAGTGTCTGTTCATAAATTTCCAAATAGTAGTTGTTTTGACTTTAGAATCGAAAAAAGTGCTCAATTTTAAAATCAAACACCATTACTTTAAAACATCAAAAACAAATGCCGGGACATAATTATCGCTACGCTTTATATAGGCTACTTTACTGAATTTTTTAATTATCCAATTAAGGTTCTGTATCGATTTT
>DHQK01000039.1:53247-56280 GCA_002411085.1 Marinilabilia sp. UBA5340
CAATCCAAAGTATTCCACCCTCTTTTTTCAGCCTTTATGATTATAGGAATACTGGATAAATCAGAAAATTCGTTTAAGTCCTTCATGAAATTGGACTTTAATCTATCTGTAGGAACCAGAAACCTAATCAAAAATTCTCCGCCTAATGGTCCTTTATCAGCTACAAAATAACTAATTGATTTTAATAATGAATTTTTGGTCTTATTATTTACTCCAATATATAATCCGTGACTAAAGCCTGCACTTTTAAAGGGAAAGCCAATATATTTATTTGCCTTTTGCCGGATTGGATAACTCTCAGAACCAATTTTATACTTTTCAAGTTTTTCTCCTTTTACAACAACTTCATCAAGAAAATAATCTTTAGGACGTAGAGAAATATTTATCGAAGTTTGACTATCATTTATCATAACAATGGTGTCATGATATCCAATTGCAGAAACAAACAGAGAAACATCTTCAGGATTTGTTTCAAAGGAAAAATAACCATTTGAATTTGAAGTGGTTCCTTTTCCCTTTTCTTGCATATCGAGAATGGTTGCATATACTATGGGGTTCCCATTTTTTGCTTCTCTAACATATCCGCTTATTTCTGTTCTTTGAGAAAATACACAAATACTATTTAATAAGAAACAAAACAATAAATACTTATTTAGAAAGGTCATAATTAAGGTTTAGATCAAAAATGAAAATTAGATTATGAGTTTTATACAATTATGAATAAAGCAAATATTATTCGGCAAGGAATAGACTGCACTATAAATTTAGATTTTCCTACACAAATCTATCGGTTTTTATTAAATAAATCTCATTTGGGAGGAAGCTTTTCACCAGAAAGAAAAGCCTTCCGGCATTCCGCCAAACTCTTCAACCTAAACCCTATCCCGATGTAAAAATAAACCTGCAAATAAGAGTGTTCAATATTTTCTCAAAGAAAAGTTCTATTCTGAAGGAACAGCTTTTATCAGATCATTTTGCATCACAAGCGGGCCACCAGTCAGCCAATCTTTCTCTGCTTCGGAACTCAGAATCACTGGCATTCGTTTCTTTGAATTATGAATCTCACTCATCAGCTCATTGGCGGCGGTTGTGATTATAGTATAGGTACTCAGGGGTTCTCCGGTGTTTCCATTTGTCCAGGTATTCCAGAGCCCCGCAAACGCAAAAGCCTCTTCGTCCGGCAATGTTAAGAGGTATTTCTGTTTGGATTTTCCTTTCGCATCAAGCCATTTCCATTCATAAAAACCATCCGTTAACACCAGACAACGTTTGGAGATTGAAGGTTTGAATGAAGGCTTCTGATCAAGTGTTTCCAGCCTGGCATTAAGTGTGCTTTTTTGGATGTTAATATCTTTCGTCCAGGGTGGAATAAGTCCCCAGGAAAACCCCTGAATGGCCTCCGCCTTTTCATTTGTAATCACCGGAGTGACAGGAAAAGTGAAAGCATTAAATATATCCGGAGTGTACCAATCCGGTGTCAGAAACTTGGCATTGAAACGCTCTTCAAGCTGTTTAAAGGTTTTGTTGTTTTTGGTTCGGAAGCACATGGATTTTGGTATAAGATGGATCTATCAGATTGCTTAAAATAACGATTAGCAGCCTTAACAATTCATTCTGCAAGTTCCTTTTTTTCAGTCCTGATAGAGGTTTGTAGAATTGAGCAAAACCAATAATAAGCTTTTTATTATGCTTAATGACTCGTCTTTTTCTCAGTTCTTTAATCTCATTCTGACTATTTTACATTAAAAAACGGCATTATAGCTACATAAGCATCACTTTGGTTTTCAGACAAGCAGTGACTTTATCAGATTTCATTTTTAATTATCTTAACGATTCTACTATTAATAATTTCCGACAAATTCCAATTGTACAGTTTAGAGTCGGTTGTGCTGTAGAATTCAACAAAAACAGCATCAATGTCCTTATGATATTTTGCAAAACTTTGGTAACCGGGAACCCAACCACCATGTTCATATTCATAAATAGCAGTGTAAATATCCTGCTCTCCTGGTTTAAACAATGATCCTTCGTTCAGTGCTCTTACGAATTTACCCACATCTTCTGCTGTAGCTACCATGCCGTGTTCGTCAGCCTTTAAATCAAAAGGATGTCCTACATGATATCCACTCATAACTTCATCCATATTTACCTTACTTAATGAACCATAGGTGTTATTTAAATTTAGCGGTTCCAAAATTTCTTTACGAATAAATTGAAAATTAGGATATCCCAAAACATCATCCATAATCTTATTAATCAGTAGGTAATTGGTGTTACTGTATTCATAATCTTCTCCGGGATTAAAATTGGCAGGCTTCCCCTGAATTAATGCCAGACTTTCTTCATAGGTTCCGGTGGGAGCTGCCCAAAAATTCGGAGAATCTGTGAAGTTTGGTATGCCACTTCGATGCTGAATCATCAATCTCAAAGTAATTTTATCCGCATTTTCAATTCTTCCCACAAGTTCCGGTAAATAATCGGCAATCGTTTTATCCAAAGAAAGGCGTCCATCGCTAACCAATTTGGTGACTGCCACAGCATCATATAGCTTACTGATGCTTGCAATTTTAAAAAGTGCGTGAGGCTTTGCAGGAATCCTGGATTCCCGATCGTGCCAGCCGGAAGCATAATACTGCGGTGGCTTACCAGCCTGGTCAATGAAAACGACCATCCCGTCAAATCCATAACCAATGGCCTCATCTAACTGTTTTTGAATCGAATCCGGCAAAGGAAGTATCCACGCCTTAACCAAGACCCATGGTACAAAGAACATGGAAATGATTGTTCCCACCAGTAGCATGATCCTGATTATTTGTTTTGACTTTTTAATTGTCATCTCAAATTAGTTTTATTCACCTGTAAATCAAGCTCATTTCAAAAAATCTGAAATCATTTTCCATTATGGTAAAATGTTTGCATCCCTGTTCTTCTCAGGCTTTATCTGCTTTATGAACAACTTCTTTTTTTAAATTAAAATATCTATGAATTTTCATTTAGAAACGGATTAAATTTCACACAGAGAATAAAATCACA
>DHQK01000160.1:0-199 GCA_002411085.1 Marinilabilia sp. UBA5340
GCGATAGACTTTATTGCCAACCAAAAACACGAAACCGAACTATACTATAAATACAAACAATTCTATGGTTATGCATTTTATATCGGGAAAAAAATCTGAAAGTTCGGTGAATGAGTTGGTAAGTAGGTAAGTTGTGGAGGGTGCCACCCCTGCCGGGGCTTTTTCGTTCATTGCAACGCCATTTCTACCAAACTGTCGC
>DHQK01000160.1:522-6133 GCA_002411085.1 Marinilabilia sp. UBA5340
GGTTCACCACGAAAAGGAAAAATCGAACAATAATTCCTTCCAGTTATAAATTGAAAAAAACATGGGCTTTCCAGAAATCCAGCTTCAACGTAAAAGAAACCCTCAACCCTCACATGCCATGCTCCATGCCCTCTGCCCCATGCTCCATGCCCCACCGCCCATCCCTCCTGCTCCTTTTTCCGCTTTTTTCTTTTTTCTTAAGCCTGTGTGTCTTATTTTTGCAGGGCATCAAAAAAAGCCCGCAAAATGACAGGTACCCTGGTCAATGTAGCCACCGTAATTGCCGGAAGTATTCTCGGCCTTATTTTCAAACAGCGACTACCACGCCGGGTAGTCACCGTGGTATTTCATGGCATTGGTCTTTTCACCATGGGGCTGGGTGTTTCTATGTTTCTCGAAAGTCAATGGATTATCACAGTTGTGCTTTCCCTGCTTTTTGGAGGCATAACAGGCGGACTGCTTCGATTGGAGGAGCGGGTGGAAAACATGTCAGAAAGCATCAAAAGCCGTTTTCGTTTTACCGATGAGCGATTTACTGAAGGATTGATTACATCATTTCTATTGTTTTGTATGGGGTCACTCACCTTGTTGGGGGCCATCAACGAAGGAATGGGACAAGGCCCCGAACTACTGATTACCAAATCGGTACTTGATGGATTCTCCTCTATGGCACTGGCAGCTGCCATGGGCGTAGGAGTACTCTTCTCGGTTGTTCCTCTGCTCATTTATCAGGGAGGTATCACCCTTTTGTCCATGTGGCTGGGCGATTTCTTTGCCCAATCGGTGGTAAACGAACTTACAGCCACCGGCGGGGTACTATTGATTGGTCTGGGCATTAACATCCTGAATTTGGGAAAACTAAAAATAACCGATCTCTTACCCTCCCTGCTATTCGTGGTCCTTTTTGCATGGATGCAGTATCGCCAAATTTTCCCGTTTTCTTTATTTTAAACTGATTGACATTGAAAAATTCATATCCCCCACATCTGGAAGAGCTGTTTTCTCATTGGGCTGGAGAAGAAACAATAAGTTTCACTCCGCTGCCTCCTTCGGGATCAGACCGCCGCTATTTTCGGATTTCGGGCACTAGCAGGAATGCAGTAGGAACCATCAACCCGAATCCAAAAGAAAACAGAGCCTTTATTGAATTCAGCCGTCATTTCAAAAAAGCGGGATTACCGGTACCTGAAGTATATGCAGTTAGTGAAGCACTCGACTGCTATCTGCAGGAAGATTTTGGCAACACCACGCTTTTCGACTGGCTCTCGACCGCCCGAAACGGGAATGAATTTCCGGAAGATGTCATTCGTTTTTACAAGCAATCCATCGATCATCTCGTAAAATTGCAAACAGAAGGTGTCCAGGGGCTGGATTTCTCATTGTGTTACCCACGGCACAGCTTCGATAAACAATCCATGCTTTGGGATTTGCATTATTTCAAATATTACTTTCTAAAGTTGGCGGGCATTCCCTTTGATGAACAATTACTTGAGGATGATTTTAATGCATTTGCAGATTATCTGCAGCAGGCCGAAAGTAATTATTTTATGTTTCGTGATTTCCAGTCACGCAACATCATGGTCACAGACAACGGACCTGGTTTTATAGATTTCCAGGGAGGTCGCAAAGGCCCCTTGCAATACGACCTGGCTTCTTTGCTTTTCGATGCCAAAGCCGACCTGCCTCATGAGTTGAGGCAAGAGCTACTGGATTATTATATCAAAACCCTGAAGAAATATATCACGGTAGATGAGCCTCAATTTCTGGAATTTTTTCAGGGATTTGTAATCATTCGCATCATGCAGGCCATGGGAGCCTATGGATTTCGGGGATTTTATGAAAAGAAAGAACACTTTCTCAAAAGCATTCCTTATGCCATTGAGAACCTCAGGTTCATGCTTACCAACCTTTCGCTTCCGGTCAGGTTTCCGGCGCTGGAAGAAGCATTGTGGCAGGTCGTCAACGCTGAAAAGCTTCAAAAGTTAAGCGAAACAGTCAAACTCACCATCAGCATCAACAGTTTTTCATACAGGCGGGGCATCCCGGTTGATGCTTCAGGTCATGGAGGAGGTTTTGTGTTCGATTGCCGCTGTATTCACAATCCGGGAAGATATGAAGAATACCAGAGTAAAACCGGACTGAGTCCCGAGGTTATTGCCTTTTTCGAAAAAGAAGAAGAAATGGATCAATTCCTGACAAACGTTTACCAGTTGGCTGATCAGTCAGTTCAAAAATACCTGAAGCGCGGATTTAAACATTTAATGTTCAGCTTTGGTTGTACTGGAGGACAACACCGCTCGGTATATTGTGCCGAAAATCTGGCTCGAAAACTCCGGGAACAATACCCGGTAAATATTGAGCTACAGCACATGGAAAGAGCATCCTGGCCCGGTTAAGCTATTTATCACAGGCGGTGAGATCCCAACAACAAAAAAATAACGAGCCGCTTATGAGCAAAAAGAAGTGTAAATCGAAGAAGGAAAAAGAGCTGAAGCCCTCACATAAATTTGAATGTAAAAAATGTGGTCATTCAGCAAAGAAGAAGGACAAACTATGTAAGCCCGAAAAACTGGAACATTAAAACAGATCAGTGGCTAATTAAAATTTTTAAAACGACAGCATGGAGCAGCTGGCTATAATTCTTATTGGTTTTATTTTTCTAATGGGGTTGATGGTACCGGTTCTACGTCCGATACTAAAGAGCTATACCGGACGCATATTGGCGCTTATTCCTTTTGCGCTTTTCGCGGTTCTGACATTCATGTTTTTCACACTGCCCGATCAAACAGCCCGCCTTGTTGATACCGGCTTTGGGTTCCTTCCCGAAATGCAGTTTTCATTCCGCATTGATGGATTGAGCCTCATCTTTGGCATGATGGTAAGCGGAATTGGCGGATTGGTGCTTGGGTACTCTTCGTTTTATATGGCCAAATACGCAGGTCGCACCAAATTTTATTTTTTCCTGATATTGTTTATGGGAGCTATGCTGGGGCTTGTTTTTACAGATAACCTGCTGGCTCTTTTTATTTTTTGGGAACTCACCAGTATCACCTCGTTTTTCCTGATTGGATTTGATCATGATAAAGAAAAACCCCGGCAGGCTGCTCTTCAGGCACTTTTAATTACGGCACTGGGAGGTCTTTGCCTCCTTTTTGCAGTGATCATGATAGGCAATCTGGCAGGCACCTTTCGCCTGAGTGAGCTTTATGCACAAGGATTCCATTTTGGAGCCCATTCGCAGTACCAAACAGTATTTCTGTTGATTTTTGTTGCTGTAGCCACCAAATCGGCCCAATTCCCTTTCCATTTCTGGTTACCGGGAGCGATGAATGCTCCCACCCCTATCAGCGCTTACCTGCACTCGGCCACAATGGTCAACGCCGGAATTTTTCTGTTGCTTCGCCTCAACCCTATGATGGGAGGCACAATAGCGTGGAAAGGAGCCCTGATTCTGACCGGCGGCCTCACCATGTTTATCGGTGCATTCTTTTCGCTTGGCCAAAAAGACCTCAAACGAATACTGGCTTTCACCACCATTAGTGCCCTGGGCACCATGGTTATGCTCATTGGCATGAACACCACCGCTTCCATAAAAGCAGCACTCATCTTCTTCATTGTCCACGGTTTGTACAAAGGAGGATTGTTCATGGTAGCCGGCATCATCGACAAAAATACGGGCACACGCGATATCGACAAATTAGGAGGACTTTTGAAATCCATGCCCGTCACCAGTATTGCAGGAATTCTGGCATTGCTGAGCATGTCGGGACTCCCGCCCATGCTTGGTTTTATTGGCAAAGAGCTGATTTACGACGCCAAAGTACAAATGCCTGAATTGTCATGGCTGGTTGTCCCGTTGGGAGTTGCTGCCAATATGATGATGGTCGCTATTTCCGTACTGGTATTTTATGAAATATTTCTGCCCCGCAAAAAAAAGCCTGCCATTCCCCTTAAGCACAAGGAAAAAGAACTCCCGGGAAATTTCCTTGCAGGACCTGTGGCATTGGCCCTGGTAGGATTGGGCCTCGGAATGACCCCCGGATGGCTCAACAACATCCTGTCAAATGCCATGTATTACGTGCAGTCGCAAACCGTAGAGGTTCATCTGGCGCTTTGGCATGGATTCAACCAGGTATTATTGTTAAGCATCTTTACAGTCATCATGGGGGTGTTGATTTTTATTCTCCGACGCCCTGTGGGAAATCTGGTTGGCCTCATTATTCAGTGGACCGACCAATACCATCTTCCTGAGAAATTTAACAACCTCATTGGCAATTATCTCACCTTTGCCGGGAAACATACCAACAGGATTCAACACGGCTACCACCGTTATTATCTGATCACCTTCTTCGTAGCCACAATGCTTTTAATTGGCTATCAATTGATTGATGCAAATGGGGGCTGGTTCCAGCCATCGGAGGGCTCTCCCGTAAGGATGCACGTGGTTTTGGTTTTGGTTGTCTCAGCCATGGCCATCTTATTTGCTGTATTCAGCAAATCACGTCTAGCAGCTATTATTTCCATGGGAGTTGTCGGGTATGGTGTGGCTGTTCTGTATATGTTCTATGGCGCTATCGACCTTGCCATCACGCAGTTTCTTGCAGAAACCGTTCTGATGGTCATATTTGTGATGGTGATTTATCATCTGCCACATTTTGCTGTGCTATCCACAAAAAAATCACGCCTTCGGGATGCTGCCATTGCTATCGCTGTGGGAATAATGATGACGCTTGTGGTGTTGAAGGCTCGTTTCATCAATCTGGAAGAACCTATATCACAGTTTTTTGCCGAGAAAAGTTTCCTGGAAGGTTACGGCCGAAATATAGTAAACGTAATACTCGTAGATTTCAGAGCATTAGACACTCTTGGTGAAATCACCGTTCTTGCGCTGGCTGCAGCAGGAGTATTTACACTTTTACGTTTTAACCCCTTAAACAAGAAATCGGACAGATGAAAAATATTGTACTCGAACGCATCGTCAGCCTCTTTCTATATGTAATGGTAGGGTTTGCCCTGTTTCTTCTGTTCAGGGGGCACAGCCGGCCAGGAGGAGGTTTTATCGGCGGCATCATCGCTGCAGCAGGATTTCTGCTTTATGGAATCGTATTCGGATCGGAAAAAGTTCTCGAAAAAATAAAAGTAGACCCTCGATATATTCTGGGCACAGGATTGCTGGTCGCTTTTTTGGCTGCAATTTCCCCCATGATGCTGGGCAAACCACCGCTTACCGGAATGTGGATCACATTGGCCGGAATTCCACTGGGAACCCCTCTTTTGTTTGATATCGGGGTCTTTATCTTAGTTGTGGGAATGATTGTATCAATATTCACCAACATAATGGACGTACTGAAATGGAACTCATAATAGCCGTATTTATTGGATTATTGTATGCCAGCGGAGTTTATCTGCTGCTTCGCAGGAGTATTGTAAAGCTTATACTGGGGGTATTTGTCCTCAGCAATGCGACCAACCTTATTATATTTCTGGCTGGAGGTATTACCCGCAGTGGAGTCAGTTTCATTGCTGACGAAGCAGAAAAAGCTTCTCTGGAGACGATGACGGATCCCCTTCCCCAAGCTCTGATTCTCACCGCCATTGTAATCAGTCTGGG
>DHQK01000160.1:6421-9877 GCA_002411085.1 Marinilabilia sp. UBA5340
ACACACGACCTGGATCAACTAAGTAAGACCGACCAAAAATGATAATAGCATTACCCGTTTTTCTGCCACTGGCATTCATGATTTTTGCTTTTTTGTTCCGCCATTTCTATGGTCGGGAATATATAGCCCTGGGAGCTGCCATTCTGAACCTGCTGGTCTCGGTATTTCTTTTGATGGAAGTAAATACCCACGGCATGGTAAAAATGCAGATGGGCGACTGGCCTGCTCCTTATGGCATTACCATTATTGCCGACCGTTTAAGTGCCTTGATGATATTGGTTTCAGCCATTGTCTTCACGGCGTCCATGGCCTATTCTATCCAATCGGCTGATACACGACGCAAAAGCTTTGGATTTTATCTTTTCTCATTCGGCATTCTGATGGGTGTCAACGGGAGTTTTCTTGCAGGAGATCTTTTCAATCTTTATGTCTGGTTCGAAGTAATGCTGATGGCTTCCTTCATTCTGAAAAGCCATGGTGGAGAACGTAACCAGTTGGAAGGAGCTATCAAGTACCTCATTCTCAACCTCATTTCTTCTTTCTTTTTTGTAGCCGGGGTAGGCCTTTTGTACGGAACAATGGGCACACTCAATATGGCTGATATTGCCAATAAGCTGATGCATTACGAAACCATGCCGGCTGAGTTAAACCCAGCTTTAATTCTCATTTTCGTGGGTTTTGCTATCAAAGGTGCATTGGTCCCCTTCTTCTTCTGGCTGCCTGCCTCCTACCATACCCCTCCCCCTGTGGTCACTGCTCTATTTGCAGGTCTGCTCACCAAAGTGGGCATCTATTCTCTCATCCGCATTTATGCCTTGTTTTTGCACCACAACAGCGATTTCTGGCAACCACTGGTTCTATGGATAGCCGGCCTGAGTATGGTAATCGGAGTTATGACGGCCACTTCTCAGTTTGAGTTTCGCAAGGTTTTGTCGTTTCATATTATCAGCCAGGTAGGATATGTGGTCATGGGACTTGGACTATTTACTGTGGCCGGTCTGACAGGAGCTATTTTCTTTTTGGCGCACAACATGATATCCAAAACCAATGCGTTTTTGGTGGCCGGATATGTGCACCGTCAGAAGGGAACGCTTAACCTCAAAGTACTGGGTGATTTTTACAAAGAACATCCTTTATGGGCTGTTTTCTTTTTTATTTCCGCTTTTAGTCTGGCTGGATTACCACCTTTGAGTGGTTTTATTGGTAAATACCTGCTAATCAAAGCCGGTATTGAAGCCAACGCACTGGGGATTGCATTTACTGCACTCTTTGTAGGATTCTTTACC
This sequence comes from Marinilabilia sp. UBA5340, assembly GCA_002411085.1. GTDB lineage: Bacteria > Bacteroidota > Bacteroidia > Bacteroidales > Marinilabiliaceae > Marinilabilia. The sequence continues at coordinate 7,708 of DHQK01000160.1, forward strand.
CTCTTCTCTATGGTAAAAATATGGATGGAAGTATTTTGGAAAAAAACGCCTAAAAACAAACCTGTGCCTGTCATCAAAACCGCGTTCTTTGACGACAAACCGGTACACATACAATGGATGACCTGGTCTACCGGAGCGATGGCCATCCTTATCGTTTTGGCCGGTGTTTTTGCCACCCCTGTCGTTGAATATTGTACCCTGGCAGCAGAATCGCTTATGCAGCCATCTGAATATATTAACTTTGTCCTTAAAAAATAGCCATTCAGCTAAAAACGAATAACGAAGAAATGAAACCACTCTATTTTATATATTTCTTTTTCTACTATGCGTTCAAAGTCACCGAATCGGGGCTGGCCATTGCCTTGCAGGTGGTACGTGGGAGTCGCGGAGAAGACGGGATGCTCATAGAATACCAGTCTACCCTGAAAAAGGGTTGGCGGGTGGTTTTGCTTTTCAACCTAATCAGTATGACTCCGGGTTCCATGAGTATCGATATCAATCCGGAAGGAAATACCATACTGGTACACTTGTTGAACCGCAGTGATCATAGTGATTTCCTGAAAGTAACCGGTAAAATTGAGAGACTGTTATCTAAAGCATTGTGATATGACACACGCAGATATTTTTTTGGAATATGCAGCCCTCATTGCGCTGTATATTTTTTCCATCAGCCTGATTTTCCCATTCCTGAGAATATTCCGCGGCCCCAGTCTTCCTGACCGGGTAGTAGCCCTGGATCAAATTGGGGTTATCATTGTAGGAATGATGGTTTGCGATGTGATTTACGCCCGCGAGAAGCTTTTGCTGGATGTGGTCCTAGTCGTTGCCTTTATTCTGGCCTTCGGATCCATGATCATTGCGCGGTATTTATACAAACAAAAAAAGGATCAGTGATGGAATATATTGTAGGAGCGATATTATTGATCAGTGCCATTGTGGTTTTAATTGCATCGGTGGGCATCTGGCGTTTTAAAAACCTCTATGCAAGGATGCATGTGGTTACCAAAGTATCTTCCCTCGGATTACTACTCTTGCTGGTGGGGGTTAACCTCTTGTTTCGTGATTGGTTTGTATTGCTTGAATCGGCCGTTGTTTTCGGTGTTCTGGTATTCCTGTCGCCGGTGGCAGCCCATGTTATTGCCAGGGCGGCCAGAAGTATTGGTACCCCCGGAACTACCGATGAGCCGGAAAGAGATATTTCTGATGAACAAAAGCCATAAAAGACTGGGAACAAAACGCAGCTATAGTAATCTTTCCAACCAGATCCGCTTTTGCATCCAAAAACGCATCACAACCAACTACGAACTAACCAGTTAAACTATGAATGCAATGCTGTTTGCCGCGGGATTAGGAACCCGATTAAAACCATTGACCAATGAGAAACCGAAGGCTTTGATTGAAGTCAATGGAATGACAATGCTCTATTTGGCCCTCCGAAAACTGGAAAATGCCGGAATCAGCAAAACCGTAGTCAATGTTCATCATTTCAGTGATTTGGTTATAAAAGAGATCAGGCGTTTCCAATCCGACCAAATGCAGGTAGTTGTTTCGGATGAGTCAGATCAACTGTTGGACACCGGAGGAGGACTACTGAAAGCCCGTCCCCTGTTTGATCTTGAAAGTCCGGTATTACTTTACAACGTGGACATTGTGACTACAGCCAGTCTCAAAAATTTTATTGAATTCCATCACTCCCACAAAGGAATCGTCTCTCTGATGGTGAAACAACGTCCTACTTCCAGGCACCTACTCTTCAACGAAGACATGGAACTTGCAGGATGGGAAAACCTAAACACGGGTGAAAAAATCATCACCAAAGAAACTTCTACCCTCCGTCCATTCGGCTTTCAGGGAATACACATTGTGGAGCCCCGGATTTTCGATTTGATCACGGAATCGGGGAAGTTCCCAATCATGGAACTCTACCTTCGTTTGGCTCGCACACACACATTCATGGGATACCAAAGTCAAAACGATTTATGGTTTGACATTGGCACAACTCAAAAACTGGAAACAACCCGCAAAACGATTAACCAGATGAGTGAGCATGAGAAAAAGCAATTGTTATAACTATTCTAATAGGCGATGTTAGTTTTTTTGAGGACCGAAGATCTTAAAAAACAATGAAGAAAACCCAAAACAGGCGGCCCCAAAAGTCCAATTTTGATGT
>DHQK01000257.1:0-3701 GCA_002411085.1 Marinilabilia sp. UBA5340
GATTCAGTCTTTCATGCCCTAAATCAAAAAGCTGTAGCCAGAAATTACGCACGATCAGTAGAAAAGAAATATGAAGATTTGAATCTTATTGTTGCCCACCTTGGAGGAGGGATTTCTGTTGGTGCTCATCGAGCCGGGTTTGTGGTAGATGTAAATAATGCATTGGACGGGTTTGGGCCTTTTTCTCCGGAAAGAGCGGGAACTTTACCTTCCGGGGGACTTGTAGATATGTGCTTTAGTGGCAAATTTACCCATGACGAGATGCGCAAAAAGGTTACAGGGAAGGGTGGACTGATGGCTCATCTGGGTACGAACCAGGCCCATGAGGCCAGTGAGCGTGCTATGAATGGAGATAAAAAGGCTGAACTGGTATTGCATGCTATGGCTTATCAGATTGCCAAGGCTATCGGTGGATGTATGAGTGTTTTGCAAGGGAAAGTTGATGCTGTACTTATTACTGGTGGAATGGCTCAGAATAAAACTGTTGTTGGCTTTATCCGACAATATATTGATTGGATTGGTAATATTAAGATTTACCCGGGAGAAGATGAAATGTCAGCTCTTGCCATGAATGCCCTGGAGGTTTTACGCGGTGAAAGAGAATGCAAAGTTTATTAAAATGATTAGCAAAACTCAATCTGTCCTTACTGATGATAAAAATGTGCTGGTCTCAAAGAGGATGAAAGCCTGAGTGTTATAGGCCGGTTCAGTGCTAAAAAGCCCGAATGATCTTACGCCCTCAATATTTTTAATGGTTGCAACGTGATCAAAAAAGATATTGAGGGAATTTATTTGTGACAATTTCCATGAGGCGTTGTCCATACTATTTCTCAAAGACCCATCGTCTTTTCAAAAATAAAAGATTCCTTTGTCAAAATTACATTATGAATTTTTCCAAAACGAAAAAGCCTCGCTTTTTGTACTAAACCCTTTGTCATTTTTTTCGTATTATTGACGTTTGAAAGTCTGAATGCAATAAAACTATTGTGTTAGTCCCGTGAGCATCCTTTACTTGAACATCAAAGCCAGTCAAATATAAAATGCATAGTATTGGTGCTGGGGCAATGTGCTTTCAGACAGGTTTTAGTAGGTTGTATTAATTAGATTCGGATACATGCAGAAGTGGTGTTTATTATTGTTTTTTTGGGTGGCAGTTTTGTCTCTTCAAGCTCAGGTAGGCCATGGAGGACAGCCCTATCTCAAGCTGGATAGCAGTGCCGAAAACGCCCGGTTTCTTAAAGCAGTTTCTTCCAAAGAAAGGATAACTTTTACACCACCCACCGAGGAAGAAATTCGATTCAATATTGAAAACCAAAGAAAGGGGCGTCCGCTCACTTTTGCATATCCTCATTTAGTAAGTCTTACTCCTGAAAATTCAGGTGTTACGGATGTGCTGGACGATGGACGTCTGATCTGGCAACTGACTTTAAATTCCCCGGGGGCTTATTCTCTTAATCTGATTTTTGATGAGTTCCGGATGGCAGACGGAGACTCCCTTTTTATATATGATGCATCAGGTGGATATGTTCTGGGAGCTTTTACCAAAGAAACCAATAAGAAATGGGGGGGACTGGCAACCGCACCTGTTCCAGGAGATGAGATTGTGGTGGAATGGCGTGGGCAAAAACTCGGCAAAGAAGCGGGGGGGAGCGTTATAGAAATTAATGCTGTAAATCATGACTTCCTGAATGTTTTCAGAATGATGAAATCTGCCGGGGATTTTGGGGGAAGTGGCGATTGCCATACCGATTTTACTTGTTTTGACGATGCTGCTATAGTAGCTAACGGAAAATCTACCGGAGAAATTATTGTGAACGGGACTGAATACTGTACCGGAACGTTGATGAATAACAGCAATAATGATGGTACTCCCTATGTGTTGACGGCTGCCCATTGTCTTGGCTTATCCGTGGAATCGGAGAATGTTGTTTTTATCATGAATTATGAAGTCCCTGCCTGCAAGGCTAATATTCAGGGAAGTCAGCTTCAGAGTTTGTCTGGTTCTCAATTAACTGCTTTTGCCGATCGGTTGGATTTTGCCCTGCTGGAAATGACAGAGACACCTCCTGACTATTATCGGGCACGTTACTCTGGTTGGGATCTTACTGAAAATCCCGATCAGGGGGTTCATACAGTGCATCATCCCAATGGAGACGTAAAAACAGTAGCTTTGGCCGATGATCCGCCGGTAAAGACTTCTTTTGGAGCAAGTTCTTATCTTGGAAATACGTTTTTGTCTGATTCTCACTGGAAAGTGGCTTTATGGAATGAGGGATCGACAGAGGGAGGCTCTTCAGGGGCCGGACTATTCCTTGATAACGGGCATCTGATTGGTCATTTATCTGGTGGAACTGCGAGTTGCGGAAATCCTGTAAATGATTATTTTGCCCGTCTGAATAAAATGTGGGATTACTATCCCCAGGATACAGCCCGTTTGGATTTGTGGCTGAATCCATCCGGAGATGGACGAACTCAACTGGACAGCTATGATTCTAACGACGGTGCAATTTTACGAATGACCCATTTTACCAACGATATGACTCCCCGGATCGAAGAAGTGGATGGAGGAACCGGTGTGTGGACAGGCACCAATAGTGAGGGGGTTGTGGCTGTGGCAGAAAGGTTTGAAGGGGTTGCCTCCTCGAAAATTTACGGAGTGTTTTTGATTCCTGGTATTAATTATCCCTCCGGGGAATTAAATATGAAAATTAAAGTCTGGAGTGGCATCAATGAGCCCGCTTTTCTGTTAGGAGAGAAGACTGTTTTTTTCAATGATACCGTGAACAATGTGGTTGACAAAGAGATTTTGGTAATGTTTGACCAGCCGCTGGTGACATCCGGGCCTTTCTTCGTGGGCTATACACTTGATTACACTTCCACTGTAGACCGATGGGCTGTTTATCAGGCTGAAGTACTTGATAATCATAATACTCTAATGTTGAAGACCGCGACGGGTTGGCACGAATTTGATGCATTAAGTGGCGGGGTACCTTCTGTTGGCTGGATCGATGTGCTTGTTGGAGATATTGTGTTTACTGATTCCACCTCGACACAGCTCCCTTCGGATAATTTCCGGGTACTTCCTAATCCTGTAGTGCAGGATGCCACCATTGTTTATCAGGAGGACGGGGTTGGAACTATTACCATTTTTAATCTGAACGGGCAACCAGTCTATACGGATAGGGTGCTGATTTTTAATAATCAGGCATTGCTTTCCGGATTGGGCAATAAACTTCCCATGGGTGCTTATCTGGTTCAGCTTGAGGTGGATGGTAAAAAAGTAGTTCGGAAAATCATGGTGGAATAAAGGGTGGCAGGATTAAAGGTAAACGCAAAGGGACTATTATTCTGTATCTTTTTCAGAGCCAGAAGATATATAGTGAATTAAGAAAACTATTGGTAGATATTAGTGAACGGATGCTCTCCATATAACTTTAAGAACTTTAGTCAGATGGAATAATTAGCCGTACTGTTTACCCCTGAAGTTCCGCCAAGAGTTGAATATCCCTTAACTGAGCGAGGGAAAGAGAGTCATTCTGTACTCAAAGGGATGTATAAAGCAGGCATTCTTTTTTAAAAGAACATAAATGATTCCGTTAATTGACGCAAATAAAAAAGCCGGAATTTTCATCCCGGCTAAAATTAATTTTTGCAATAATTTATCGTTCCCGGAGGAATTATTTATAGGAACAACTGTTTTC
>DHQK01000257.1:3974-27018 GCA_002411085.1 Marinilabilia sp. UBA5340
TTAAGGTTATCAATACAAAACATTTGGGGGGTAATCATTTCACCCTCTTCATTGGTTTTACTGGAAGAGAGTGAGAATTGAAGTTGATTGACCTCTCCCAGACCCGAAAGGTCAACCTCAGTCCATGAAGTTACAATGTAATCGCGTTTGTTGTTGTCAAAACGATAATCCGCAAGATAAAAATCCTGATTCCCTGTAATTGATCCAGATGCATCAATGCCGGTGATAGTGACCTTAAACCAGTCCGGATCGGTGTCTGAAGGGTATCCCATCCGGGGAAAATCATCATTTCCTTTTTTTAGCTGAAAAGCAGCCATTGTTGTGTTGTTGATTTCGATAGATTTCAGCCGGTGGTTTTTGCCATCTTCAAATATGATGGCAGGGATTGGCTGGTGGGTGCCGTGGGGATGTCTGACAACAGAAAAGACATTGTTGGATGCATTATTGTAAACACTGTTTTCAGGAATGTCTTCTTCCGTGCCCGATTTACTCTGAATGTTGCTTAATCCAAACCCAACCCAGGAACTGTCGGCATTCAGATGCGTTGAAAAGAAAAGATCACGGTAAGAGAATCCCTCCGAGTCAAGACTTCCAATCCATGAACTGTCATTTTTAAAATTGTCCGGAAACATATTCGTAAAATCAGCCAGAACAATTACATCTACCGGAATCGTCATTGAATCAGATCCGTATGGCGTTAAAACGCTGAAGGAGTATTCGATTCTTCCCAGTTGCGTAGCTGTGTCCAATAAATACTGGGTGTTGTTAAGCAACAGTTCGCCATTTTTTTTCCACTGGTATTGGCCATCAATATTGTAGGTGACTTTGGGCTCAAGAATAATGGTGTCCCCCATGTTAATTTCAATTTCAGCCTCCTGATTTGCCAGAAAAATTTCAGGTGGAGGAATCTGCTTCTCTTCTTCCTCGCAGGCAAAAAAGAGGGCTGAAATTGCCAGAATGAAGATAGTCAAGTGGGGGTGTTTAATTGGCCTGTACATTTGTTGTGTTTTTCTTATTTCTGGTTATTAGTTTTGGGTTTCGTGTTTTTGGGTTTTACGAGGGACTAACTCTCTAATTCTAACAGCTGAAAGTATCAAGGCTTGTTGATGTTAATATAATGCTCAATAAAGCCGGGAAGATCTTCAATGGCAATGCGTTTGCCGATGATTTTTTTGTCTTCACCCAAAACATATACCGTCGGAGTGCTTCTAATATCATAATTTTCTCGGAAGCCCGATTGTCTATAGGGATCCCAAACATTGATGAAATCATAAAGTCCGTGTTCCTCAATGAATTTTCCCCATTCCGGTTGATCACCCTGGGTATAAACGGCAAAAACTTTTACCCCCATATCCTGCAGACTTTCCTGATAAAGATCGTGTAGTTGGGGAATGGCTTTTTTACAATGTCCACAATCGGTTTCCCAGAATACAAGAATGGTTGCCGGAGCTGCTATTTCATGCAGCCGGTGATATTCTCCATTGTATCCCTGCATTTTCAGATCGTGCGACTTGCTTCCGATAAGTGTGGGCTTCAATTCCTTCACTCTGGTTTCAAGTTTGTCGAGAAATTCCTGGTCTGCCCAATCAGCTTCTCCACTCAGGTAATATTTCTCTGCAATTCCTACCAGCAGATTGTCCATTCCCATCACCTGGCTGTCATTGGCATAGTTAAAGACAAATTGTACAAGGAATCGAAACATTTCGGGAGCCGGACGAGCCATTTCAATCATCTCAATCCCTTCGCTAAGCAGTGTGTCGGGAATTTGGGGCAATACATTGGAAAAATAGTTCTCAAGTTTGCTGGCAAAAAAAGGAGTTCTTAGTAAACGGGCATCATCCAACGGCAAATTATCAAAATAATGGTTTCGATAGTAATGATAACGTTTAACCCGTTGAAGAGAATCTTTATTCTGGATGCTTTCTTCAATCTCAAATTGTGGAACTTCCACTTCCTGAATCCCCTGAATGAAAAGACCAAGCATGTTTCCCTGATTTTCGCTGATCAGCCTTTGCCATTCCTGATTTACTTTGTCGTTGATTGCGGACAACTGTTCCCTAAGTTTAGCTGCTTCATCCGAATCTGGCTCAGCTTTCTGTAATTTTTCCTGGAGGCTTTTGGCTTCTTCCTGCCGATCCATTATGAACTTTTGGTAATCATTAAATTTCCGGGTTTGTTCTGCGCCATCGATTTTTAAAGACCGTACAAGGTTGGAAGTGTCAGCAGAAACGCTAAAATATTGATCTTCATCAATCAGGAGGTCGAAATAATTCTGACTTGGAAGATACACCACATAAATCCCCTGGGGGAGTGCTGCTGTATCTTCAAAAATTGCAAGGCCATCATTGTTGATGTAAGTTGTGTCATCCACATACATTCGCTGGTTAAAGTAGTGTCCCAGAATTAATGTGGTATCACTAAGAGATGGAATGGTAACCTCTATTCTGTGACCTTTTTCTCCGGATTGTTGTGCCCGGATGGTGGTGGTGAAAACCAACAATGAAAATATCAGAACGACAATGTTCTTCATAATGCTTGATCTTTTAATTTGTTTAATATGGGTTGTTTGTTTTTTAAGAGCGTATCCTTTGAGGGTGCTCGCAAATGCTCATAATGACAAACTTTTCATGTTTTATCCTGTTGGGAGCGTGATCTAATTTATTGGTGCCGTTTTCTCTTTGAGCCAGGCTTTTTCATCCTGACTCAAGTTAGGAGCCAGTTTGTCAAATACCTCTCTATGATAATTGTTTAACCATTCTGTCTCTTCAGGTGTCAGTTGTTCTCCCAAAACAAGGGAGAGATCTACCGGGCATAGGGTAAGGGTTTCAAAATCAAAAAATGTGCCGAAATCCGATTCCCCCGCTGTTTTGGTAAGTATCAGATTCTCAATTCTTATACCATATTCCATTGGACGGTAGACACCCGGTTCGTTGGAAGTTATCATTCCGGGCAATACTTCGGTTTCATTGTTTTGGGGTCTAATACTCTGAGGTCCTTCATGCACATTCAGGAAAAACCCAATGCCATGTCCTGTACCATGTCCGTAATTGAGTCGGTGTTCCCACAGCGGCCTTCGCGCCAGCGCATCCAGATGCACCCCTTTTGTTCCTTTTGGGAATACTGCCATTGCAAGAGCGATGTGACCTTTCAGTACTAATGTGAAGTCCATTTTCACCTGATCGTTAACAGGCCCTAATGCAACTGTGCGTGTAATGTCGGTGGTCCCGGTAGGGTACTGACCTCCGGAATCGACCAGATATATTCCTCTGGGTTCCAGTTTCACATCCGATTCGGGAGTGACATGGTAGTGAACGATCGCCCCATGAGGTCCATACCCTGAAATGGTACTGAACGATTCACCTTTGAAGTCGGGATGCTCTGCACGAAAACGGGTGAGCTGCTCCGAAGCAGAAAGTTCAGTTACATTCCCTTTCGGTACTTCTTCTTCGAGCCATTTCAGAAATTTAACCATGGATACGCCATCATGAATCATGGTTTCCCTGATGTTTTTTATTTCGGTTTCTGTTTTGACTGATTTGAGGTGAGTGATGATTCCGGTTTCCTCAATTTTGGGAATGGAGTGTGGAATGGATTCAAACAGCTTCCAGTTATTGCGATCAGGATCTATACAAACAACAGCATGGTCGGGCAAGTCACTCAGGTGATGATAAATATGCTGATATAGATTGACCCGAATGTTATCATTAGATAGTTTCTTGCCGATGGCAGAAGTAAGCTTATTGGGATTGATGAACAGAGATACATAGTCCTGGGAGATAATCATATATGCATGAAATACGGGGTTGTAAGATATGTCATCCCCGCGGAGGTTCAATACCCACGCAATTTCATCCAGTGCTCCGGTCACATAGTGGGTTCCACCTTTTTCTTTTAGGGCAGAACGTACCAGTTCAATTTTCTCTTTTCGGGTTCTGCCACTGTATTTATCGGCATGTTCCTGAACCGGGCTGTCCGGAATGGCTGGTCTGGTTTCCCATACATCTTCAGCCAGCGTATATTGTGTCTCCAGTTGGATTTGTTTTTTGCGCAGGGTACGTCCCATTTCTCTTACTTTCTGAACCGAGAAGCAGGTGGGATTAATGGCTACTTTACTGCCGGGCGACAGGTTGGATGAGATCCACTCAATATAGCCCGGTACATCCGGGAGTCCTTCCTTAACGAGTTTTACCCCTGTGCCGGCAAGTTGTTCATCGGCCTGAAGATAATAACGGGAGTCAGTCCACAAGCAGGCACAATCCACTCCAACAACAAGGGTGCCGGCCGAGCCGGTGAAACCACACAGGTAATCTCTGATTTTCCAATGATCGGCAAGGTATTCGCTGATATGGGCATCACTGCCCGGTACAATACAAACATCAATTCCCTGTGCAGCCATTTTTGTCCGCAAGCTTTGAATTCGATCTGAGTAGTCTGACATATTTCTTTATTTCTGTGTTTTAATATTTATTCCTGCATTCTTATTGAACATTATGAGGGTTGCCATTTTTTCCCGTGGGGCGAATTCTCCCGAAAAGGCAACTTTATCTAAGTCTTTGATGACTTTGAAATTCCCCTGATGATCATGTCGGAAGGATCCATTGGTCACTTCTCCATGCAATGTATAAGAAAGACCGGAAGCGAGGGTTAAATTGGCTGGGGCATTGTTGTTCGAGACAGTGAAATTTATTGTTTCTTCCGAAAGGGAGGCAATCAATAATCCATTGGAAATCTCAATATTTCCATTTTTAATGATTTGATTGATGGAAACAAAACAAAATTTTCCATTGATGTGCACATCCTGAACCCTACCGATGTTTATTCGTGCCGTCTGCCCGTCAAACTCCAATTTCCCGGCATTTTCAATTTCAGTTTGGCAATAATGCCCTGTGAAATGGGCATTTTTGACTTGATGCATTTGAAGGTTGGCATTGTATAATTCTGTTTTGGCATATCCGATATTCTTAAAAGCTGCCTCTCCAAATGAAATATTGGCGTTTAATGTATCAATGCCGGCCAGTCCTTTTTGAGTTACATCCCCATATTCCGATTGTATTTCCATACTTCCCGATATATCGGAGATGGTGATATTACCAAAACGATTATCGAGCTTTAATTGTTTGTTTGAAGGCATGAAAATCTCATAATTGATCCGAAAGGTATAGTTGCTGTGAAACTCTTCTCCAAAGGAGGTTTTCAGATATGCGAGATCACTCAGCTTGGTTTTGTTTATATTCAGATTTTCAAATACTTCATCTGCCATTTCCCGGTATTCTGCCATTACAGAAATTTCGATGTTTATGAGAATCGTGTCCTTTGTCCACCCTGTTACTGATACGTCTCCATGCTGGTTATGTAACTCAATTCCTTTAAATTCATCAGCCGAATAGATGATTTTTTCATCCTTTGAATAGGTGTTTAGGTTTTCTTGTTCCTGGGCACAAATGCTTTCTGTATTCGTTAGGAACATCAGGGAAACCAATATCAATGATAGCTTTTGCATTATATCTTTTTTATAGTGAATCGTCACGTAGATTCAACTCTTCATGACAAAAGGTATTCTGTTGAAATAGTATTAATATACGGTAACATCTTCAAATGGTTAAAACTAATTCCTGATTTTTGCAAAGGTTTGTCGTTTTTGAGAGATAATCGCTCTGGCCGTCTCCGCCTCATGCCTGCAGGAATTTGGGTTAAAGTTTTTCAGCTTCTTTTCAATTGCGTTGTTAATGCATGCTTTTTAAAAATTATTATGTAGGTTATTTATTCATACATCTGGATTTTCTTTTTCTTCAGAGTTGCTAAATTAGTGAAAATGCCCGAATGGGGAAATGGGCGAAATCTGCTCTGACCAGACAAAATGACCATTATTGGCTGTTAATAGTTTGACTTTAAGTTGTTAGCTGTGTTTTTTTCAGCTGTTAAATGTCTTTCGCTTTTAGTCACTGATCCTGTTTTATGAAAAAGAAATTATTACTTTTGTGGTAGCACGAAAAATTAAATCATAACACCATGTCTGTAGTACGTTTTGGGGTATCGCTTGAAAAAGATTTGATGGATGAACTGGATGAGTTTGTGAAGCAGAATTATTTGAGTAACAGATCACAAGCAATCAGACAATTGATACACAATTATCTGTCGGAGAAAAAGTGGCAATGCAATAATGTAGTGGCTGGTGCCATTTCCCTTGTATATGATCCACATAAAAATGATTTGCCTGTTAGAATGGCTGAGATTCAATTTGAATACCGGGATGTAGTTCTCTCCTCTCAATCCTTTTATATATCAGAAAGTGAGTGTTTTGAGATAATTGCTGTCAGAGGCAAATCACGGGTTCTTACGGAATTGGCAGATAAGTTGAAAGGGATGAAAGGTGTCAGTCATGGAAAACTGGCTATGACCAAAACTGGATAGGAAATTTACAGAATGTAATTAAACCAAACAATGAGTGTAAATCACCAATATTATTATTTTTTCATTCTTGCTTTATTGCTGGTGGTTCCATCTTGCAGTTTGCCAGGGAAGGATGGTCAGGGGTCGGGCAAAGAACTGACAGACATGTTTGGCCGTAAAGTGATCATTCCCGAAAAAGTGGAACGAATAGCAGGTGTTGGTCCGGGAGCGCTTCGTTTACTTGTGTATATGGGATTATCTGACAGAATTTCCGGAGTAGAAGACTTTGAGTTTACTTCGGGAGCTCCTTATATGATTGCGCAATCCGGACTTACAGAAATGCCATCCATTGGTTCTCGGGGGGGCGATAGCGAATTGCTGACCTTGAACAATCCTGATGTAATATTTATGTCATTTATGTCCGTGACGGATGCTGATGAGCTGCAGGAAAAAACAGGTATTCCTGTGATCAGGTTACAAAGCGGAAATTTGAGAAATGCCAGAGATACGCTTTATCGGGCCCTTTCTTTAATTGCCGAAGTAACTGGAAAACATGAACGGAAGGATTCTTTAAAGGCTTTTATAGAAAATGAGATAAAAGAGCTGAGTAAACTTACAAACGAAAATGCAAAAGAATTTGATGCTTATATTGGTGGCGTTTCCTACAGAGGTTCTCATGGAATTGCATCCACCCAGGCCTTTTTTGCACCTTTTAGTTTGTTGAATGTCTCCAATGTTGCAACTTCTCTTGTGGAACAGGAACCGGTAAATCCTACAGGTTTGTATGTGGATGTGGAACAGATAATTACCTGGGATCCTGATTTTCTTTTTCTGGATGCGGCAGGAATGAAACAGATAAAACCTGATATAGCTCCCGAAACACCCTTGAGATACATTTTGAGCGCATTTTCAAACGAAAATGTCTATACCCTGATGCCTCACAACTATTATGCTACAAATTTTGAGACTGTGTTGCTCAATAGCTGGTTTGTCGGCAAAAAAATGTTCCCGGATACTTTTGAGGAAGTAGACTTTCGGCAGAAAGCAGGTGAAATATTTCGGTTTATGTTAGGTGAAGATATATATGAAGAAATGAATGAGAGGTATGACGGCTGGGAAAAGTATTAAATTCAGAAATCAATTAAAGTTGTTTACAATCAGACAAGTGATATTTCTGATTTCTTTGGTAGTGTTATTGTTTGCCCTCCTTCTTTTAGGGATTTCCATGGGGAGTTCTCAGTTGACCGTTGCAGATGTTATAAAATCGTTGACAGGGGGAGGAGATCCCATCTCCAACCAGGTAGTATTTCAAATTCGTCTGCCCCGGATACTGGCGGCTATTGTCACTGGGGCAGCATTATCGGTTTCCGGAGCTGTTATCCAAACAGTTATTCGCAATCCTCTGGGTTCTCCGTTTACCCTGGGGTTAAGTGCTGCATCTGCTTTTGGAGCAGCGTTTGCTATTGTTGTTTTGGGTGCTGCAGGTGCAGGGGCAGTGTCTCATTTTGAGATGATTTCTCAGATGCCATGGCTTGTTACGCTGTCCGCTTTCTTGTTTGGAGTGTTATGTGCTTTTCTTATTACGGGTTTTGCCCGATGGCGGGGTTCCACTCCCGAAATTTTGGTTATGGCCGGAATTATTCTCACTTCTCTTTTTCAGTCAGGAACCTCTTTGCTTCAATATATATCTACCGATGTGGAATTGGCCTCGGTGGTCAGCTGGATGTTTGGAGATTTGGCCAAAGCTACGTGGGATAAAGTTTGGATTCAGATTATTGTGGTAGTTCCAGCCTTTTTGTTTTTTGTTTACAACGCTTTTAGCTTTAATGCACTGAGCGCGGGTGATGAAGTAGCCCGCAGTCTGGGTGTAAATGTAGATCGTTTAAGACTCTTAGCTGTTGTAGTTGCTTCTTTGTGTGCAGCGGTGGCTACTGCTTTTTTCGGAATTATTGCTTTTGTTGGACTGGTAGTGCCGCATGTGACTCGTTGGTTGGTGGGACATAACGATCGGATAGTGCTGATTAGTTCCTTATTCCTGGGGGGAGTTTTTCTCTTGCTGGCTGATATCATCTCACGCACAGTGGTTGCTCCTGTGGTTATTCCGGTTGGAATTGTGACCTCATTCGTCGGGGCTCCGTTCTTTTTATTTCTATTGATCAGAAAAGTCAGAAAAAGCAGGTGACAATATGGATATCGAGGTAAAAAATCTGAGATTTGGATATGGCAAGGAAGATATTCTTCATGACTTGAATTGTCGATTTGATAATGGGGAGTTTTGTGCTGTTATCGGGCCCAACGGGAGCGGAAAAAGCACTTTTATTCGATTGCTGGCACGTTTGTTGACTCCAAAGGAAGGAACGATTCTTCTTGACGGAAAAAATCTTGAAAATTACCATCGCCGCTTTTTGGCCCGTCACATAGGTTATGTCCCACAATCTGGAGGTAATTCTCCTATGGCAACTGTTTATGATACGGTGATGCTTGGCCGAAAGCCTCATATCCATTGGTTTCCGGGAAAAGAAGATGTCCGGAAGACCGAGGCCATAATGCATGATCTGTCATTAAGTAATTTTGCTCATCGTCTGACCAGCGAGTTAAGTGGAGGGGAGTTGCAACGTGTGCAAATTGCCCGTGCTCTGGTGCAGGAACCCGATGTGCTGATTTTGGATGAACCAACCTCAAGTCTGGATCTCAAACATCAGATCGAAGTGATGAATATCCTGAAAGGAATTTCACGAAAAAACATTACTGTAATTGTTGCCATTCATGATCTCAATTTGGCTATGCGGTATGCAGAACGGTTTGTTCTATTGAAATACGGAAGGATAATTTCTATGGGAGATCATTCTATTATTTCTGAAAAGAACATCAAAAAGCTTTACGATGTGAATATTCAGAGAGTTGAAGCAGAAGGAGGTAGCTATTTGCTACCCGAATATTAGTATGATAATGTATTGTGCAATAAACCGATAAAATGATGACAACCAAAGTGCCGATTGCTTTTGTGAAAAATAACCTGAAGGAGAAGGCTTTTGTAAAAAATGCGGAACAGATAATTTCTGAAATCGTTGTTGATGACCACTTTGCTGATGGCCTTTTCAGAATTGAAGAACAGAAATTTCTGGATGTAATTTTTGGTTTTGACCGCTCTGATGATTACCAGTTAGTCACCCGCATTTTTAATGGCGAAACCAGAGGTGTTTTTGCCTCCAGAAGCCCTCATCGCCCTAATGGAATGGGGATTACAACTGTTTATTTACGGGAGCGCAAAGGGAATGTGCTGATTGTCTCAGGTCTGGATGCGCTCGATGGCACCCCGGTTTATGATCTGAAACCGACAGATTTTTCATTCTACCGAAACTTAGAGGCCGTGGATGATTCCACACTCTCCCGACCGCGTTTCAATATTGAAAAGCATATTAGCCGAAGTGAATCAAGGGCATTATTGCAACAGGCCGGCCAATTGCACGGGCATTACTGTCCGGGTCTGGCTTTGGGGGTATTGGCTGCCATGCACGGCATGGAGCAGTTTAGACATTTATCAGATGGAATGGAAGATCTTCTGGCTATTGTCGAAACCAACAATTGCTTTTCGGATGGGGTTCAATATGTTACTGGTTGCACTTTTGGCAATAATGCTTTAATTTTCAAAGATTATGGCAAGAATGCTGTTGCTATTTGTGACAGGGAGGGTAAGGGCTTTCGGATAAGGGCCCGCAATGATATGAGAGCTGTTGTTGATCAGTTATTTCCGGAATTTAACCGATTGTTTGAGAAGGTAGTTGTTAAGAGAGATCACCGCCCTGAATTTAAGCAGAAATTCAGAGACATTTCTCAAAAGGCCTCTTTCGGACTTCTGGATATTCCTTTTGACGATTTGTTTGAGGTGAAAGAGACGAAAGCAACTATTCCGGATTATGCGCCTATTGAGCAGAGTTTGGTATGTGAAAAGTGTGGTGAGATGTTTATGGCTTCCAGAGGTCATAAACAAAATGATGTGGTTATTTGCAACAGCTGTCTTGACATACGTCATCCTTTTTTGGACGGTTATGGTATTCATTGCAGCTAATGGTCAAAAACTGCTGTTGTTCAGGAATCTTAATTTTCCCAAAGGCGTATAGAAATTAAGCAACCTTAGGAGGCTGTCTGGAACACCACTGTATTTGTTTCTCTGAGCATTTAAGAATTGTGACAGATAGATTTTATACTATGTTCAGAATGTCAAAAGGATAATATTGCAAAACTTTTGGGCAGCTCCTTTAAATATTTTACTTATGATCGACGGGCAGCAGCTTGTAAAAGCATTAGATAATTCAGAGGGTATCATCCTTATTGCCGAGCCGGACGGAACAATTGTTTTTGTCAATAAAACATTTGAAAAGGTTTATGGGTATAGCCGTGAGGAAGTCACCGGGAAAAAAACTTCGATCCTTAAAAGTGGTTTTCACTCTAATAAGTTTTACAGCGAACTTTGGGATACCATCAAAAGCGGGAAGAGTTGGAGTGGAGATTTTGTAAATCGCACCAAATCCGGAGAAATTATCTCCGAAAAAGCTTCCATTTCGCCTATCTTTTCCGATAACAATGTAGATATAAGTGGCTATGTGGCCGTAAAGTACAATATATCGGAGCGAAAAAAACTAAAGGCACAGCTTGAGATTAAAGAACAACTTTTTGAAAAGCTTTTTGAGAATTCCCCTGTTGGTATTTTTATCCTTGAAGCTGAAAAGTCGGAGGGGCAGATTATTGATTTTCGAATTGAACAGGCAAATCTTAAGTCATCTGTGATCTTTAACCGCATTTCCTTTATCGATCAAAAACTTTCCAGCGTAATTAAAATTCAAAATATTCAGGGACTTCTTCGGGATAATAAAACTGTACAACAAGGTGAAGACGTTTATGAATGGGAGGATGTTTGTAAAGGAAAAATCCTTGAATTTAAGTTGTTTGGTCTGGGAGGTACCCAGTATTGTTTGCTGGCGACAGATGTGAGCACCAAAGTAAAGATGGAAAACCGGCTGAAAGATAGCGAAGCACATCTCAGGGAGCTTAATGAAACCAAGGATAAAATATTCAGCATCATTGCTCACGATCTTAGAAGCCCTTTCCAGACCATTATTGGCTTTGCTTCTTTGCTGAGTGATGGCATTGAAGAGAAATCCATCCCCCAGATTAAAGAAATGGCCCGGCAAATAAGCAATATGTCGGAACAAACCTATAAGCTCCTGGACGACTTGCTAACCTGGTCGAAATCTCAGCTGGGGCAATTGAAACCAGTTCCTGTAAAGGTGGATGGCAAAATACTGGTGGATAAATGTTTTGATCAATTGGGAATGGTAGCAGAAAAAAAAGGGGTTAATCTGAAAAACGAGGTTCCGGAAGGGGTGACTGTCAGAGTTGATAAGGATATGCTTGAGTTTGTGATTCGCAATCTGGTGCATAATGGAATCAAGTTTACCCGGAAAGGAGGAAATGTAAGGTGTTTTTCTGAGGTGAGCGAAAATGAGGTATTGATTCATGTCGAAGATACAGGTATCGGTATTCAGGAAGGAAAGCAGGACAGAATCTTTTCACTTAGTGGAAATTTGTCAACCAACGGAACCAGTGAAGAAGCAGGAACCGGATTGGGCCTGATGTTGTCAAAACAAATGATTGATTTGAACCATGGCAAAATCAGGGTTACCAGTGAGCCTGGAAGAGGTTCCTGCTTTACCGTTGCTTTTGAAAAACTGAGTGGGGAATAAATGCTCCTATCTCCGCATGCCCTAAAGCCACCTTTTTTTTCTGAAATAGTAGAGCATCCCAAGCGCAGACAGAATCATAACACCCCATGCTGCCGGATACCCGTATTCCCATCCCAATTCAGGTATTTTTTCGAAGTTCATCCCATAAATACCGGCAATAAAAGTAATGGGGATAAAGATGGTTGCAACGATTGTCAGTACTTTCATTACTTCATTCATCCTATGTCCCTGATAGGAAAAAAACAGGTTTGTAGCTCCTTCTGCCCGTGTGAGGTTGATATCAGCTTCGTCAATGAGTTGAAGCAACTGGTCTTTAAGATCCGAAAAGTAGGGGAGGGTTTGAGCGGCAATTTGCCCGACCTGTCCCTTTTCCGTAAAAATGATGGCTTCTTTGATAGGTGTCACGGCTTTTCGGAGTGCGAAAAGATCTTTCTTTATTTCCTCAAGTGACAGAATGTACTGAGGTTTGGGATTTTCCATTATTTTTTGAGGCAGGGCATCCAGGGTAGATTCCAGTTTGTTCAAGGTGGTGTAACAATTGCCAGTGATGGCATCAAGCAAAAGATAAAGCAGGTAATCAGCTCCGTTTTTACGAACTTTTCCTTTCCCCTCGCGGATTCGCCCCCTGATGTGTTCAAAATGATCTCCTTTTTTTTCCTGAAAAGAGAGCAGTACATTTCCTTTCAGTATAAAACTTATTTGCTCTGAATCAATTCGATGCTGATTGGCTGGCAATAGAGATTTTATGGAGACAAACAGACTATCAGGCAACGCTTCAATTTTTGGGCGTTGTGTGGTATCCACAATATCCTGTACAACCAGTTTGTCTATTTCGAATTGATCTGCTATTTCATGCACCAATGTGGTGTCATGAATCCCATGAAGGTTAATCCAGAGAATTTCGGCTTCAGAGAGTGAAAGGTCCTTGCGGATCATCTCAAAATCAGTTTCGGTGCTAACTTCAGAAAAACCTGCCTCCGAAAATCGAAATAGTTGAATGGCAGGTGTTTCCAGGAATTGTTGCCCGACAAATTGTACGCCTGGCTCTACTGTTTTTCTCTGAAGACGAAATTTGCTCATTTCTATTTATTTTTTTCTTTCAATTCATGATTTAGTGCCACCATTTTTATGGCAGTAATGGCTGCTTCATCGCCTTTGTTGCCGTGTTTGCCCCCGGCCCGGTCAATGGCCTGCTGCTGATTGTCGGTAGTGAGTACTCCAAATATCACTGGTTTGCCGTGTTTGGCATTCAAAAGGGTAATTCCCTGTGTGACTCCCTGGCATACATAATCGAAATGGGGGGTGTCTCCCTTGATAACGCATCCCAGGCAGAGAACAGCATCCACATCTGTTTTTTTGATGAACTGACGTGCGCCATGTGTTAACTCAAAACTTCCGGGAACGTGCGCAACGAGAATATTTTCGGGGTTTGCACCTTCTTTTATCAGCGTATCCCAGGCGCCCTGCATCAAAGCATCAGTAATAACCGGGTTCCATTCCGACACCACGATGCCGAATTTCATGTTCTCAGCGGAAGGAATCTGTGTTGGGTCGTATTCTGAAAGGTTTTTCAGGTTTGTAGCCATAACAATTGTGTTTGTATAGTTTGTATCATTAAAAAAGGTTGTCCGAAGATACCAGACAACCTTTAATATAATAAAATTGAATCAAATATGTTTACCTAAACAGTTATTTATCCGTTGATTTTAGCCCGGGTAATGTATTTGTCGATCTGACGGGCCTCAGAACTGTTTTTGTATTGCTCTTTGATCTTGGTGTACATTTCCAGTGCCTGTTCTTTCTGTCCTGACTCTTCGTAAAGAAGTCCTAATTTGAAAAGATAGGTGGGGGCAATCAGTTCATTTTCCGACTTCGAAGCCTTCGTATACCATTTGATGGCTTCCTCGTTATTTCCAAGTTCGAGGTAAGCATCACCTGTTGCACCCTGTGCTGTAGACATAAGGATTGGTTCATCAGTAGAGAAGCCTTTCAGGTAGTTGATGGCACTGTCATAATCTCCCAGATTCAGGTAACAAGCACCGGCATAATATTCTGCCAGTTCGCCAACATTAGTGGCACCATATTGGTCAATGATTTCCAAAAATCCCGGATTCATACCATCACCGTTGAGGGCGAGGTTAAAACTGTCGGTCTGAAAATATTGCTGAGCCTGGAAAACAGTTTCCTGAGCCTCTTTCTGCAAGGGTTGCATGTAGAGTTTTTTAAATGCCCAGTAGCCACCTACAATAATAATCAATGCAATGGCGGCAAAACTAATCAGCTTCTGATTGTCTTCAATAAATTGTTCGGTTTTTGTCAAAGCCGATTCTACATTTTCAAAGCTGTCTTCGTGTTGTTTGTTAGTTGCCATATTTAAATTTTATTTTTTTCTGAAGGCAAATGTAATTCTTTTCACTATTATACAAAACAGGCTTTGACAAAAAAAATTGCTTTGTGCAGTTGCTCTCTTTTTCTTTGTTTATTTTTGCTGATGTTTAAAAACAGAGGATATCATATATTAAAGCTTAGGAAATAGTGTATTTAAAGCATCTCAATATTCTCAATTACAAGAATGTAGCTCAGGCTGAGCTGGCCTTTTGCGATGGCATTAACTGCTTTGTCGGACCCAACGGTGCAGGAAAAACCAATTTACTGGATGCAGTTTATTACCTTTCTTTCTGTAAAAGTTATTTCAATGCGGTGGATAGTCAGAATATTAGTCATGAAGAAGAATTTTTTGTGATTCAGGGAGCATTCGATCGCAATGATAGTGAGGAACAAATTTATGTGGCCCTGAAAAGAAATCAGAAAAAACAATTCAAGCGAAACAAGAAAGAATATTCACGACTCTCGGAACACATTGGTCTTTTGCCGCTTGTTATGATATCTCCCTCGGATGAACGCCTGATTGTAGAGGGAAGTGATCAGAGACGAAAATACATTGACAGTGTTGTTTCGCAATACAATAAATCCTACCTGGAGAAAATTATAAGGTACAACAGGGCGCTCTTGCAGCGTAACGCATTGTTAAAGAAAAGCGAGCGACTAAGTGATTCATTACATGCTCAGTTTGATGTGTGGGATGAACAAATGACGCATTTGGGTCAGCAAATATTTGAAGAACGAACAGCTTTTATCGAACAGCTTGTTCCGGTATTCAGGGAGTTCTATCAACATATCAGCGGGGGAAATGAGGAGGTAGATATTCAGTATACTTCCCATCATCAGGACGGAAACGTGATGGATAAACTTCGTCAAAACAGGCCGCGTGACCTGATTTTGGGTTATACAACGAAAGGGATCCACAAAGACGATCTTCAGTTTTTGTTAAGCAACCAGCCAGTAAAAAAAGAGGGCTCTCAAGGACAGAAGAAGTCATTTTTGATAGCATTGAAATTGGCACAGTATGAGTTTCTTTCCAGATACAACGGATTTGGTCCTATTCTTTTGTTGGATGATGTGTTTGACAAACTGGATGAAACCAGAGGAAACAGTTTGATTCAGCTGGTTTCTCAGGATCGATTTCGTCAGATTTTTGTTACCGACACGCAAAAACAAAGATTAACGAATATAGTTGCAAAAACCGGCAAAGAAAACCGGTTTTTTGAGGTGTCGGATGGCAATGTTCAAGAAAAATAAACCATGAGCTACAAGAAGCGCGATTTACGGAAAAATTCGGTTCAACCCCTTCAGGATGTCTTGCGCGAGATAATTGGAAAGCAGCCTTCACTTTCAACCGGTATTTACCAATCACGGATTCCCGGAGCCTGGCGTGAAGTGGTAGGCCCATCAGCGGCAAGAGTTACAAAGAATGTTTGGTTCCGGCACGGAGTGGTTTATGTAACCCTTCATAGCAGTATTATCCGCAATGAACTGATGATGCATCGTGATACCATTATTCGCAATATGAATAATAAAATAGGAAGTACTGTTGTGAAAGAGCTGGTGCTGCGGTGAATATTTTTTTTTAACGGAACGCTATCCAAGTCAGAGTTTACCCGAAATTAATTTATTTGGGACAGGAATTTAGGAATAACTAAGGCTAATAATTATTAAAACATACGACACTTTCCGTATCGATATTGTTTTTTTGCTAAAAGCTATAAACCTACGAGCTCTTCAGGCTCTTGTTCCCTTAAATGTATAGGCATGATCCTGAAGAGGCAGATATTTACAGATGTGTTTTTTAGATTAACAGTCCGTTAAATAAAGGTATAAAAGCAGAGACGGAATGGCGCAAAGATCTTATTCTGAGAGGTTTGTGAATCGCATTGACGGCTATGTAAATAATTAATTACCAACCACTTGTGAGAGATCAGTGAGGTGCTGTTTAGACACTGTTTAAGTTTTACCCAGAGAATGAAATCATAGTGCTTATACATTGTCATTCACTCGTATAGTGTTTACACATTGCAAACATCCCAATTGAGAAAACACGGAGAGCACGGAGTTTAAAAACGCTTTGCGATTTTGTTCTCCGTGCTCTCTGTGTCTTCTCTTTATCGGTGGATTTGCTTAATATCGAAACTCAAAGTTTTTATTCATCTGGAATAAGTTACTCAATTTTTAAACTGTTTCTAAACAGCTTTAATCTCGACCAATACTGAATTTTCCTTCACGACATCATCCTCTGAGACATGTATTTTGCTTATTTCACCGTCTATTGTAGCTTTTAATTCATTTTCCATTTTCATGGCCGAAAGAACAACAAGTGTTTGTCCACTCAAAACCCGGTCTCCGGGAATTGCTTTTAACGAAATGACCTTTCCGGGAATGGGAGCCGTGATTTGTTCATGTTTGGTGCCATGACTCTTTTTTTCTGAGGATAATGAACTGGCAGGAGCAATTTCAATACTGAAAGATTGATACTGAGTATTGACAGCATAAAAATGTTTCTTTTCACTTTTTATAATCTCCATATTGTGGCTAATGCCATCATGAAGCACAGAATAGACTCCGTCTTCTACTTTTTCAATGTCCAGGGTATATTCTCTGTCTCCAATAGCTACCTGGAGTAACGAACCTTCCCGTTTAATTATTTTTATTTCTTCCTGATGTTGTTTATTTCGAGCGATGATTTTCATGAGACTGTTTTATAACTTTTTTATAACTGAGAAACCAAATTTATTGCCTGAATATTTATCAGACTTAAAATTGATTGTTCCTTCTTAAAGAGATATAGAAATGCCGGCTTAAAAAGGATTAAACCGATGTATCCTGCCATATTCCTTCCAGTTTGATTTTCGGTTGTGAGTGTTAAATCGCAGTCGTTTGTCGGTATGGGACTGGTGTTCAATATATGCCATTATCATTGCAAGGTCTTCGCACTCGCCAGTGCATTCATCTCCTTGCATAAGGTAATCTTCATTACTGGCGATAAAGTGAGTATCATATTTCCCATCCACAAAATCCGGTGTTTTCATAATTCGTTCCAAAAACTGGATGTTGGTTTTTACACCGGTTATTTTATATTCATATAAGGCCCGTTTCATACGTTGGACTGCTTCTTCTCTGGTTTGTGCCCAAACGATGAGTTTAGAGATCAAAGGGTCATAAAAAACAGTGATTTCGTACCCTTCATAAATATACCCATCGGTACGCACGCCAAGTCCAAGTGGTTCGGTTATGTGCAAAACTGTACCGGCACCGGGCATGAAATTTCTTTCCGGATCTTCCGCGTAAATACGACATTCGATGGCATGGCCCGATTTCCGGATTTCTTCTTGTTTCCATGGAAGCGGATCTCCGTTGGCTATTCTAATCTGGGCTTTCACCAGGTCTACTCCTGTGGTTCTTTCCGTGATGGGATGCTCAACCTGAAGTCGGGTGTTCATCTCCAGGAAATAGAAATTCATATCTGCATCCACGAGAAATTCTACGGTTCCTGCTCCTGTATAGTTGACTGAAGCAGCCGCAGCCACTGCTTGTTTTGTCATTTTCTCCCGGATTTCGTCAGAAATAAAAGGAGAGGGTGTTTCTTCAACTATTTTCTGGTGACGACGCTGAACTGAGCATTCCCGTTCAAATAAATGAATGATATTTCCATGATTGTCTCCCAACACCTGAACCTCGATGTGGTGGGGAGATTTCAGGTATTTTTCCATATAAACGGAGTCATCGCCAAAAGCATTGAGTGCTTCAGATTTGGCTCTTTTTATGGCTGCAGCCAGGTCGCCTGCTTTTTCTACCAGACGCATTCCTTTACCTCCACCACCTGCCGATGCTTTAATCATTACAGGAAACCCTATTTCATCTGCTATCCTGAGGTTTTCAGATTCGTTGTCTGTGAGTTTGTCTGATCCGGGAACAACAGGTACTCCGGCTTTAATCATCAGTTCGCGGGCTTTCATTTTGTCTCCCATGGCTCGCACTGCATCAGCTTCGGGGCCAATAAAAATAAGTCCTGCCTTTCGCACTCTCTCAGCAAATTCAGCATTTTCGGAAAGAAACCCATACCCTGGATGGATGGCATCAACTCCACTGTTTTTGGCTATTTCCAATATTTTAGGAATATTCAGATAACTTTGCCCAGAAGGTCCCGGCCCTACCGACCATGCCTCGTCCGCATATCTGACATGCATGGAACTTCGGTCGGGTTGAGAATAAATGGCAACACTTTTGATGCCAGATTCGCGGCAGGAGCGAATAATACGAACTGCTATTTCTCCGCGATTGGCTACAAGAATTTTTTTGATCATGAGTGTTTTTTGAAAAGATGTAAGTTGTTTAATCTTTCTTAACAATATTGAGCCGTTTCGGTTCAGTTTGTGACTCTTTTTTACAAAATAATTAAGAATCTTTTTAAATAAAGGCCTGGATGCGTTTTGTTTAAACCAAATTGTGGTCATTTGTCTTATATTGTCAAAAAAGAACCAAAACCAATAGAAACGTTATGCTGAATAAGAAAGTTGAAAAAAAGCTTGTAGAGCAAATCGAAAAAGAAGGTTATTCATCAAGTCTGTATCTTGCCATGGCCAGTTGGGCCGAGTGCAACGGTCTTGAAGGTATTTCTAACTGGATGTATGCTCAGTCGGATGAGGAGCGTATGCACATGCTGAAAATTGTTAAGTATGTAAATGAACGGGGAGGACAAGCCGTAATCAGTGGATTCGATAAACCTCCAACAGAATTTAAAAATGTGAAAGCGATGTTCGAGCAGGTTTTCGAGCATGAACAGAAAGTTACCGCTTCCATCAACGACATTGTGGAGGTTTGTTTGAATGAAAAGGATTTCACCACACATAACTGGTTGCAGTGGTTCGTCAATGAGCAAATAGAAGAAGAAGCTTCTGTTTCTGCCATTCTTGACAAGCTGAAACTGTTGGGCGATCAAAACTTATATTTGTTTGATCGTGACATCATGGGAATGCGTGGTCAGATGCCCGCAAGCATGGAGTAATACTGAGAATATTGTTTTAAAAGCATCTGTTTTATGAATAAGCAGGTGCTTTTTTAATTTCTCCATAAACCTCATATTCAGATTTTTGTCATTAATCTGATGGAGAAATTAGTCTGATGATAATAAGCCACTCTCCACTTATTCATTACTACTGACTACGAACTATCAACTACTGACTACTCACTATTAGCTAATCATTATGTTCCAAAAAGATTACATTCTCAGGATGATTGAAGAGATCGGTCGTTTTCTGACGGTTTTATCCGGATTAAAGAAAAAAAAGCAGTACAAAAAGGCTTATGAAGAGTTTCTTGAGTTTCTATCCGCCCATCTGAAGATTGGAGAAGATGAGTTGAGTCCGGAAAATTTAACTCTATTGGAGAAAAAACTGGAAGCAGGCTTTACTGATTATCCGGATGAGTTGGCTCAATTGCTGATGGATGGAGGTGAACTTGCCAGTGATGCAGGAAGAAGGGATGTTACAGAAGTATTGTATCTGCTCTCCTGGAAATCATATCTTCAAGCGGAACAGGAGTCCGGTGCTTATCGTTTCAATCGAATGGTGGAGATGAACAGTCTGAAAGAGCGTTTGGCCCTTATGGGAATTAATGTGTAAAAAAAACGAGGGCTTTTGAGCCCCCGCTTTTTGACTGATCACTACCTAGTGCCCGTCTATAAGGTCTGGAAAGTTTGCAAAAAGGCATGTTTCTGGTCAGAAAGTGCCAATTGCTAGGCTTGTGAAGCCGCCAAAAACGGAGTTTACTAATCGTAAATGAGTATTTTGGCGGCAAGCATAACGACGCAAGTGGTATTTTATGGACAGAAATTAAAAAATATTCGAAATTTTCAATCCTGCATATACTGTCCTGGGATTTACCGGCCCGTAAATATATCCGGGATCTCTGTCTTCTCCGATATCAAAGTCACTTTGATAGCTATTCAGAATATTTTTAGCTCCCACAAAGAAATCAAAATCTCCCACATTGGTTTCAAGGCAGTATGTCACTTTCGCCGCCCAGTCAAAAAACCGGTCGGATTCTTTAAGTAATCCTGTTTCCGGATCCTCGGCCAATGGTCCAAAGTAAGGAACCAGCATTTCGCCGGTATAAATTCCGTTAGTGGTGAACTCCCAGTGGTTTATCGGGTTCCAGTTGATGGTGAAAAATCCGTAATTGTCAGGGGTTCTGAGGAACCGTGTTTCATTGAAATCCTGTGGAGCACCATATTCACTGGTTTGTATAGTGAAACCTGCATTCAGGTCGAAAGAGGCTGATGGTGCCCATTTCGCCTCCAGATTTACCCCTTGTACTGTTGCTCCTTCCTCTTCGTTGATTCGGGTGTAGATAACTTTACCGGTTGCATCAGGTGTCCCTATTTCATTGGCAAAAGGATCCTGCAATTTGGTGTGAAAAAATTCAGCAAGTAGCTCCAGATTGGATTTGGCTCCTTCGATGGTGTAACTCAGAGAACCGGTAAAACTGTGACTGGTTTCCTGTTTCAGGTCAGGATCGTTTTCATGAATGACCTGGCGGCTGTCAGAAGTTTCAATGTGCAGGTCTTCATCAAAAATCTGAGGAGCACGGTAGCCTTTGGCGTAGCTGGCGCGAATCTGAAAAGGACTGGTCAAACCATACAGCATTGTAATGCGGGGACTCAGAACATTGTTAGAGTTTTCGCTCCCTGTCACGAAATCTTTAATGGTGTAATGATCCAATCGCAATCCTCCTGAAACGGAAAACTCATTGATTTTTTTCTCAAGCTGGGCAAAGACACCTCCTACCATCGATTCCTGATCGGCAATGGTACGGGAAGGAACATTTTCTGCCACTACGCTCTTGGTTTCTTCGTCCCAAACAAATTCACGGTATCCCAGTTTTTTGTCCAACAAATTTCCTCCATTTACCTCAGCACCTGTGATAATATTGAATCCCGGATTCAGAATTTTGTACTGTACGCCACCTGAGTAGCTGAGATCATGTGTATTTCCATAGGCATCCAGAGCCTTTCCGGCACCATAATAAGAATCTCTTTTAATGTCCTGTCCGGCCATGTAAATATTTAATTCCTGATTGGCTCCGGTAAAAAAGTGCCATGATGCACTCGCTGTATTAATTTTATGCTCTGTGGCTTCGGCAATTAAGGCTTCATGGTAGGGCAGGTCAAAACTGTCACCACCCCGACGGTGTTCATCAATATGGAAAAAGTCGGTTACCAGCTTACTCTTGTATCCTGTTCTAAGCGACCACTGTGCGCCAATAGTGGTGTTGTCCAACTCCGAGAGTTCTGAAAAACCATCATCATTGGCATCAAAAGGCGTTCTTTTTCTTAAAGAACCATAAAGAGCCAGGCCGTTTTTATTCTCTTTTCCTGAAAGTGTGGCGTTGAAATTAATTTGCTGGTCGCTCCCTTGATCTGCATCTTCTACCATGCTTCCAATTTGGGCGGTCTGTGCACTTATAGAATATTGATTGGTAACAGGTTCCCGAGTGATTACATTTACTGTTCCGGCAATGGCATTGCTTCCATAGAGGGCTGATCCTCCTCCGCGAACGACTTCAATGCGTTCAATCATATTGGAAGGCATCAGTTCCAGTCCGTAAACAGCGGCCAGCCCGCTAAAAATGGGGCGTCCGTTGATAAGGATTTGTGAATAGGGGCCGTCGAGACCATTCATCCTTAGTGAGTTGGCACCACAGTTTCCGCAGTTGTTTTCAATTCGTAATCCCGGACTGTATGCCAGACCTTCACTAAGGTTGGCAGTTTGCACAGCTTCCAGCATAGCATTGTTCAAGGTGTTGACGATTACAGAAGATTCTTTTCTCTTTTCACTGTTTCGGTCTGCGGTTACCACCACTTGTTCCAATCCAAGCACATCTTCTTCTATCTCAAGATGCAATTGTTGTGTTTGTCCTTCCGCAATAAGGATTTCTTTTTCCACAGGTTTGTAGCCTAATGCTCTGACGATTACTGTGTGTTTTCCCTCAGGAGCGCTCATCGCAAAGTTTCCTTCGTCGCTGGTGGCCGTTCCAATCATGGTCGATTTGATTTGCACGGTAGCGTAGGGAATGGGTTCTCCATTATTTGTGATTTGCCCCTCCAGTGTGGCTGAAGGTGGTTTTATTGGTTGCTCTCCCGATTCCGTAGCTTTTGTGATTCCAGAAAAAATAAGAAACAGAGAAATAATTGAGAAGATATATCGGGTTTTCATTAAAGTATATTTGTTTTGTGAAGTTGCTGAATGTCTGATGGAACAATCCTCTTGATTTAGCCTTTCTCTGACAATTTGTTGTCTGGAGAAAACAAGGGGATGATTCATTACAATAGGGTGCAATATCTCTGTTTTCGGCCAATGAAAATTAACTGGCAGAGAGAAAAATTGCAGGAAGTGATATTGTAGGAAGTTACACAACAGGTGGGGCCCGCAGTGCAGAAAATTCTTTTTTGACAGAAGTAAACGTGAAATTTTGAGATGACCAGTTCAAAAGTTGGCCTGTTCTGAAAAAAGTAAATG
>DHQK01000001.1:0-144 GCA_002411085.1 Marinilabilia sp. UBA5340
TAGAAATAACTGATTTGGGGTTGGTACGTTTTCTTCACCCGATGCGTTTCCGGTATTTTCTCCACTTCCAATAACATTTGCCGGAGGAGCTGGGCTGGCTATTGCTGCATCAATGCTGCCAGGAATTGACCATCCAGATGCATT
>DHQK01000001.1:496-20274 GCA_002411085.1 Marinilabilia sp. UBA5340
ATTTCATCGGGACTCAAACGGGGATTATTCGTATATGCTATTTCCCATTGAATGCCATAAGCATTATCCTGCCATGAAAGCGCTATACTGGTATCGTTAATTCTGGACACCATCAGGTTGGTAGGCTCAGACGTATCCTCAACTTCTTCGATTACAAGGTTGTCTATATATATAGAAGTGTAGTAATTATTAGAATTATTCTCATATTTTACAGCAACATACTTATCTGTAGTTATATTATTGAGGAAAGCAACAACTTGTTTTCTCTGGTAGGTTTCCATATAATCAGTAATGTCGAAAGAACTTGCCGCTGTAAACGAATTGGCGTCATTGGGATCCGACATGGTTCCAATGCTAATTATTTGATTGGGATCGCTGTTTGTAATGTATGCCGAAAAACTCACTTTGACTGAATGCAGAGGATCAACAATTTGCGGGGAAATCAGAATATTATTTTCGTTACTGTTATATCTGTACCCGCTAAACCTGATGCTATTTGGACTGGATAAATAATTACCGGAATTAATATATACAAATCCAATTTTATTCCAATCTGGAGGTATGTTTGAATTATTTGAACTGTCAAAATTTTCCTCTATAGGGAGGTTTTGAGGCCCTTGTTTTGTTGTAAATGAAAAACTTCTTGTCATTCCCAAATCCCCTGATCCACAACTTGCCTGAATGGAGACATAGTATTCTGTCCCGGGTTCAAGATTAGTTAACTGATAGCTTTTAAGGTAGCTGGTTACCCTATTGACTTCATCAGCAACTCCCCGAAGCATCGACGTTGGCATATACTCGATAGTCCAGCTTACAGGATTGAAATCGGACTGCCATTCAATTGTGGCACTGGTTAATGTTTTATCAATGGCAGTTAGATTATAGGCTGTCGGACATGTGGAACTGGTGACAGATGGTGTAGTAAAGCCATTCCAGATCCAGGCACTCTCCTCATTGCCACAATTTGTTCTAATATATATATTATAACTGGTTCCCGGTTCCAGCCCATTGATGGTATAATCATTAAGATAACTTTGAACCATAGTACCTTCACCCCGGGTAAAGCCATTCTTCCCATATTCAATACTGTAGCTAACTGCTGTTGGTGATCCATTCCATTTTACAGAAACACTATACGGTGAAATTGGATTACTTGTAATGTTATAGGGTTCAGTGCAGGTGGGGTCAACGTCTTCAGAATCAGTGGTAATTCTATATATATTCCATGCACTGCTTTCACCTCCGGCACAATTGGCATTGATATAAACATCATACTGAGTGCCGGGTTCCAGGTTTGTCAATTGGTAGGAAGGGATATAGCTTTCCCTGATGATACCTTCTCCCCGGTTGAATCCATTTACGCCATATTCTATGGTATAGCTCACAGGAGTGGAATATGATTCCCATACCAGTTGAGCATCTGTTGCGTTTGTTTGGGTGGCGCGAATACTTGCGGGAAACGGACAACCACTGTTTTGATGATTGCTACTCGCATACATAATATTGTCTACATATCCACAATCGTCATATCTATCTACACTTCCATCTTTTGTGTATGACCATGTTAAGGTATGTTCACCTTCGGATATACTATATTCTTTTTGAATCCATGAACCATTACCGGAAATGCGCTCTTGCTGATTTCCATCAATGTAGAATCGTAGGTAGTCAAAGTTTCCTTCAGAGGAGACTTTCCAATTAAAAGTTAAAATTCCTGGTCCAATTACGGTAGTTTGGATAGTGCTGCTTTGGCGGTGATTGATTTGTCCACTTCGAATTGCATCCACTCCATCAATGGTTTCCGAGTTGGTGACAAACCACTGGGCATTCCCCGAGCCCACAAATTGTAAAGTATAGTTGTCAACAGCTTCATTTATGGGTGATATGATATTTCCTGAGCCGATATCCCCAGTTGTCCTGAAAGTTAGCCTTTGAGAAGCGTGGCCTGTCATTTCTCCGGCGCAATTACTTGTTATATAAACGTCATAAAGAATTCCTTCTTTAAGATTGTTAAGCGAAATGTTTTTAAAGTAACTTACTCTTGTGGTTCCTTCACCTGGGGTAAAACCAGTTTCTCCATATTCAATTTCCCAACTCAGTGGGTCTGATTGAGAATTCCAACTGATTGTGGCCGAATTTTCAGTTATTTCTGTTGCACTTAAGCTTGTTGCAACCGGGCAAGGGTTGGATTGATCATTACCTGCTGTTGAAAAACTATATTGGTAACTCCAGGAGCTTTCATCGTCTCCACCGCAATTGGCTTTTATATATAAGCGGTAGTTGGTTCCGGGCTGGAGACCAGTAATCGTGAAGTTTTTCAAATAACTGGTTCTTTGGGTGCCTTCTCCCAAATTAAATCCAGCTTCTCCATATTCAAGAGTCCAGCTGATTGGTGTTGACTCGGAGTCCCATTGAACTTTTACAGAGCTTTCTGTTCTGTCTGAGATTGTAATGTTTTGTGGGCGAGGGCATTCTTCTTGTATGGCATAAGCGCTAAAAGCCGAAAAAAGAACGAAAATGAGAGCGTAAATGTTAAGTCGCATAAGTTGGGTTTTAGTTTAAACTTTTTCTTTCCTTTAATATAAACTGATAAAAATCACATGAAAGTAAATAAAATAGCCTTTTGTGGCATTTGATTATGATAAAGAAATTTCAGTTTTTGATGAACAGATGTTTTTTGAACATGACAGAAATCATCCGATTGAAAAAAGAGGTATATTCGCAGGCTTTTTTATTATACTCTTTTATTACACTGATGGAAGGATTGTTGCGTCATCGCAACCGCATGGTTGAGCGGAATCGTCTGGAATATGGAATTTCTTACGACGATATCAACTGGATTAATTACGCTCAGGCATTGGAATTGGAGAAGGAGCGTGAGAGCCTGCTTGAAGATTTACAGGGTAAGATTTTCTTTGGGTTTAAGGGAACCAAAACAGACGTATCTCATTTATCTCCCGGATGTCAGCTTTGTGCAGCCGGGCAATGGAGCTGTTTGTTTATAAACGGTAAATGTAACTGCAACTGTTTTTATTGTCCTGCACCACAGAAGGATGTAGGACACCCGGTAACCCAAACACTCGCATTTGATCAACCTGAAGAATATGTTGATTATATCCGTCAGTTTGGTTTCAAAGGTGTTAGTTTTAGCGGAGGGGAACCTTTTCTTACTTTTGAGAAGATGGTGCATTTTCTGAAAGTGCTTCGGAAATCTTTTGGTGATGATCTGTATATATGGGCTTATACAAATGGGACATTGACTGATGCGAATAAACTTCGATGCCTTTCAGACGAAGGTCTTAATGAAATAAGGTTTGATATTGGAGCCACCCAATACGATTTAAGATTTGTCAGAAGAGCGTTAGGTATTATTCCCAATGTGACTGTTGAAATTCCTGCAGTTCCCGATGAAGCGGAACTTATAGTACAAAGTGCGAAAGCCTTATGTGATGAAGGTCTTTCTTTTTTGAATCTTCACCAATTGCGACTGACGCCTTACAATATGAAGAAACTGATTGGTCGCGGCTACAAAATGGCTCATGGGCCTAGAGTAACTTTACCGGAGAGCGAAATTGCAGCGCTGAAAATTTTGAAGCTTCTTCGTGAATCTGCCGTTGAATTGCCTGTAAATTATTGTTCTTATGTTTATAAAAACAGGTTTCAAAAGTCAGGTTTAAGACACAAGCTTGCGCCACGTACTTTAAATCCCTGGGAGGAGGTAACGGAAAGCGGGTATGTCCGGAATCTGTCAATTGACTTGAAAAAATATCCTCAGGCGGCATTTGTTCTTCAAAATTTGTTTGATACCGATGATAAAAGCGTGAAGTATGACGATGATTTAGGGCGTTTCTTTTTTCGGTTGAACGATCTGAACCGTATCCCCGATGCCATGATTGTCCAATTAGGTTACAGGGATACCCGGATTACAGAAAATACTGGTGAGATTCCAGATTATGAGCAAGTAACGCTGAAGGGAGGAAGGGAATTATTTGTGGAAACAGCTTTTGTTATCAATGATATGGACATATCTTTTCCAATGAGACATGTGCTGACAAGAATTGCAGAGGGTAAAGCTCGTTCAGAGGAGTGGCATGTGTCTGATAAGTTGACTTGGATAGCTCATTTTGAGATAATTGAGGAAGGGCTCTCTGAGTATTATTAATGCTATTTTAAAGAATTTATAGCCATACTGTTCATTTTCCGGGGGGGGTAATCCCCGGGACGACAGTATGGCTGCTGGTTATTATTTAACCAAACTATCAATTTTATAAAAATGGACTAATGTGCCGCCATGGGGGGGACAACCATTTTTTCTCTAAGTTCAGCAGCTTTTTCAGGGCCATACAGATTAGCAATTATTTCGATAGAAAATTCCATTGCGGCTCCTATACCTCTGCCAGTTATAATATGACCATCAGTAATGGCAGGAACGGGGTAGTGATGAGCCCCTTTGAGATGGTGCTCAAACCCGGGAAAACAGGTTGCTTTTCGTCCATCCAATAGTCCAATCTCTCCCAGTATCATAGGAGCTGCACATATTGCCGCTATCCATTTCTTTTGATTATTGTATTCTTTAATCAGGGCAGTTAGTTTCGAATGCTGTTGAAGATTTCGTGCTCCCGGAATGCCTCCGGGTAAAATAAGAATTTCTTTCTCCTCAATAGGCTTTCCTTCAAAAACCCGGTCACAAACAACAGTCAGGCCATGTGCTCCGGTAACGTTTTTATCTTCAGTGATGGAAATGAGCTCCACTTCGGCACCGGCCCGATTCAGAACGTCTGCGGGGGTAAGTCCTTCAATTTCTTCAAATCCGGGTGCAATAAAAATGGCTGCTTTTTTCATGTTTTTCTTCTTTTATATGATGATATTTAATTGACAATACTCTGTTAAACACTTACAATTTTTTTGTGGTTGGTGGTTAGTGGGTTGTATGATTGATGGGGCTTTGCGTAAATCCAATTATAATAAAAATTTTGCGTCTCTGTGTTTATGTTTTTTCTGTCGCATTATTGTAATTAGCAGAATTGTAACAAGATACAATATTCTTTATTGTCTGCGTAATCTTCATCAAAAAGTTAAGAAGAATTGAGTGTTTATACAAAAAAAAGCCGGCAGAAAAATAATCTACCGGCCATTACTTGTAAAAGTTTGAGTTTTATGAGGTTTTCAAGTTGTATTGAATTTGCTCTTTAACCCTGACAGCCAGTGAATCATAGGTGTCATTTTTTGGGTATACGGGTTGAAGAAATTCAATGTCTACTTTCTTGAACGGCCGGGGGAAAATACTTCCCTTCGGCAGGGCTTCAAAAGCACCTTGAATGGAAACCGGTACAACCGGAATATTCAATTCCCTGCTAAGTATGGCAAAGGTTTTTTTGAATTGTCCCAATTGACCGTTTTTGGTTCTGGTACCTTCAGGGAAGATAATCAGATTTTTGTTTCGCTTCAGAACTTCAGCCATCTTCTGGATGGATGTTTTCAGGTCATTGTTGAGATCCATGATGATAATATTATTCCTGTTGGCCAGAAACTTTAACCATGGTTGTCTCACGTGTTTTTCTTTGGCATAGAAATAGGTTTTGCGTATTTGACGGGTCCTTAAGTAGGATGCCACGAAAAGTCCGTCGAAAAAACTCTGGTGATTGGGAGCGATAATGCATGGACCATCCGGGATGTTTTTCATCCCACGGGCATTGAAGCGGAAATAGGAGTGAAAAAACAATCGCGACAGGCGTACCATTAAACTGCCCGTAGCCCATGTTTTCGGTAATTGAAGTTGAACTTTTTCACGCAATATGTCTTTCCAGTTTATTTTTTGCTCTTCGACCTTGGTTTTGACCTCTCTCACATGTTCTGCCAAAAGCAGCACATTATTGAACCGCAGCATCTCAACCGGGTCAATTTTTACGCCAAAAGTTTGTTGCAGATAGGTTTCAAATCCCACTTTATCCAAGGAGTCAAGTCCCAGATCCATTTCCAGATGATAATGTGGAAGCACATCACGTCCCTTTTCTTTGGACAGATAACTGGTAATCATTTTGTATTCCTCGAATTCCGGAGTTACGCGTGGAGTCTGTTCTCTATTCTCTTCTTTAGCCAGCTCTTCCAGTTTGAATCTCTGAAGTTTGGATAATCTGGTTCTGGGAAGATCCTGATCCGTAAGATGGAAACGCATGATTTTTTTATAGGCGGATACCTGTTGATTATAGATATCGATTACATTCCATCTGATAATATCTTCTACTGTTTTATCTTCCGGCTGGCCGATTGCACTTTTTTCAGGAACGATAATGGCCTGAAGCATTTCATCTTTAAAGAATACACCACATTCGCGAACCATGGGGAATTCTTCCAGCTTGTTTTCCAGCTCGGCAGGATTTACATTTTTACCGTTGGAGAGCACGATGATTTCCTTCTTCCTTCCGGTAATATAAAGGTACCCCTCCTGGTCAAGATGGCCCAGATCGCCTGTGTAAAGGCGGTTGTTTTTGAGTACTGCAGCGGTTTCTTCAGGCCTGTTGTAATATCCCTGCATCACCTGGGGGCCTTTAATGGTAATTTCCCCATCAATGCTCTCAATAGTGGTTCCGGGCAATGCTTCACCTGGCGAACCGATCAGGACTCGTCCAGGCCGGGTAAAGGTAATCATAGGAGCAGATTCAGTCATCCCATAACCCTCTAAAACTTCAAATCCCAGGGTGCGGTAATCTCTGGCAACTTCGGGATCCAACGCCGCTCCACCAGAAACTAAATATTGCAGATGACCTCCCATCTTTTGATGGGCAGCTTTGAAAATGGTTTTGGAAAAGGTTTTGCTGTTAAGCTTTTCGGCCAAAGCAAAAAGAAGTTTGGCAACAGGACTACCGTTGATTTTATCTTTGATTCCTTTCCGGATGGCCGCATACAGTCTAGGAACCCCTATAAGAATTGTAATTTTGTTGTTTTGCAGGGTGCTGATAATGTCTTCCGAGGCCATTGACGGACTAATGGATACCGATCCGCCGGCATAAAGTGGAATGATCATGGTTCCCATCAGGGGGAAAATATGATGTAAAGGAAGCAGTACAAGTGTACGACTGGCATCTGTATAGATGTTGATCTTGTGAACAACTCCGTCAATATTAGCCATCAAATTGTCAAATGACAGCATGACACCCTTGGGGCTTCCGGTGGTTCCTGAAGTATAAATCAGAACTGCCGTTTCGGATTTATCTGAAATGTTAAGATCTTCAGTGGAATCGGAAACATTTGAGAAATCAATGTCTTCAACCAGAATGATTTGGGTTTCAATATCTGCTTTGTCTACCGCCTTTTGGAGAGACCCGGAATTGCCTCGTGAGGAAAAGATTACTTCAGGTTTACAGTCATTAAGAATAAATGCCACCTCATCGGGAGTGGCCAGATAGTCAATAGGAACAGCAATACCCTGGTGGTGCCAGACCGAATAAAAAGCATATATCCATTCCGGCCGGTTTTCCATAAATATGGCAACTCTGGCCCCCCTGGAAATATTGTAACTCCTGGCTGACTTTTCAATGCTGCCCATCAGTCGCTCATAACTGATTTCTTCACGCCCATAAGTAATGGCCGTCTTTTTGCCCATGTTCTTTAGCATACAATCAATTCAAAAAATGAAGCCGCAAAAATAATGATTATGCGGCTGTTCTGTTCCTGATTTATTCATAAATATTGTCGGTAACAGGTTTTGTATGAATAATCAAGTAATAATTGTTCTAATTGGTTCTGCTTTGACCAACGAACGATTTGCATAAAAAAGAGAGGGTTGAGGTTCCTTCTTAGGTGCTGTTGCTTTCCATTATATCAAAATATCAATAACGAAGTTGTCCAAGTAGCACTACTAAATAAACAATTATCATGCCATTAGGTTCGGTTCGTTATTTCTTCATTTTTACGGGTTTGGCCTTGTCCGGGAGGATGAGATTCAAGAGAACTCCTGTAACAGCCGCCAGCCCTATTCCTGCCAGCGAGAAATTACCCACTTCAATTACAGCTCCGCCAATTCCAACTGTCAGAATGATAGAAATGATAACCTGATTACGTGTTTTATTGACATTTGTTTTGGAATCAATCAATGTTTTGATTCCCACACTTGCAATCATACCAAACAGGAGAAGCATTATTCCTCCTAAAACTGCTGAGGGAATGGACTCCAGAAAGCCACTTACTTTTCCAAGTACAGAAAACGCAATGGCAGTAATGGCTGATATCCGTAGTACTATAGGATCTGTTACCTTGGTGAGAGAAATTGCTCCTGTTACTTCCGAATAGGTGGTGTTGGGAATACTTCCCATACTTCCGGCTACGGCTGTTGCAATACCGTCACCAAGCATTGTTCGCTGTAACCCCGGATCTTTCACGTAGTTTTTACCTGCAACGGCACCAATGGCATACATGTCACCAATATGCTCAATTAAAGGCGCTATGGCCACGGGAATCATGTAAATGATGGCAGCCCAACTGAAACTGGGGGTTTGAAAGGCAGGTAGAGAGAGCCAGGGGGCTTCAGTTATTTTCGTGAAATCCACATCTCCGGTAAAAATGGAGGCAACATAACCAGCAATAATCCCCATAAATATGGGAATCAGTTTGATCATTCCTTTGGTAAAAACAACTACTATAATTGCTGTTAAAAGGGCAATCAGTGCAATCATCCAATTATCGGATGCCATGTCAACACCAGTGGATGCAAGGGAAAGGCCAATAACTACAATAACGGGGCCAACCACTACAGAAGGAAATACTTTATCGATCAATGCAGGACCTCTCCATTTTACGATTGCCGACATTACTGCGTAAACAATGCCTACTGCAATTATTCCGGATAGAGTGCCTGCAAATCCAAAATGCTTGGTGGCTTCAACAATAGGGGCCACAAATGCAAAACTACTGCCAAGGAAAACAGGTACTTTGCCTTTGGTTATCAGGTGAAAAATCAGTGTCCCGATACCTGCTGAGAACAGAGCAATAGAGGGATTGATACCCACTAACAGCGGGACAAGAACGGTGGCGCCAAAAGCCACAAAAAGAAACTGAATGCCAAGAATGGTCTTTCTTGGAAAAGAAAGCGGACGACTGCTGTTCATTGTTAATCTTTTGTTGGTTTAAAATCGGGGACGAAAATATAAACTCTTGACGTAAACCTTTCTATAATTTGTTAAAAACTTTTCATAAAATGTTGTAACTTATCTTCCTTCCGAGGCGTCAGACTTATGTTTTATTATCATATACAGATTTAAAATTCCACGTTATGAAGAGATTATTATATTGCGTTGCCTTAACGGCAATGATTTTTTTTACCACAACATCTTTTGCTAATGCGCAGATGAGAGAAGAACGTCAGGTGAACGGAACTTTTCAAGAAATTAGTGTCTCATCAGGAGTTGACTTATTTGTAAAGCAAGGCGAACCAACCGAAATTATTGTTGAGGCAGATGAAGATGTTATAGATGACCTGATCACTGAGTTGAAGGGAAACCGGTTGAATGTTTATTTGGATGCAGGTGTTTTTAACTGGTTTGTGAATAAATCAGCAAAGGTTTATATTACAGTTCCAACAATTACGAGCCTTTCCTCTTCCGGTGGGGCCGATTTAAAGACCATAGGACAGATTAAAGCAGACCAACTTGAGGTTGGTTGTTCAGGAGGCGCTGATGCAGAGGTAAGTGTCAATGCCAGTACCGTCGTTTTGCACTGCAGTGGAGGTGCTGATATACATGTGGATGGTGAAACAGATGTTCTGAAAGCTGAATCCAGTGGAGGTGCTGATATTTTTGCCAGAAAATTAATAGCCAAAAAGGTTGTTGCTTCCGCTTCGGGTGGTGCTGATTTGGAAGTGTATGTTGAGGAGGAAATTGAAGCTTCTGCCAGTGGTGGAGCCGATGTGGACTATTATGGTCCGGGAAAAGAAAGAAAAATCAGTGAGTCGGGTGGGGGAGATGTCAGAGGACATTGAGTCTGGATATAAATGTGGGGATGTTGATCTTTTTAGGATTTATCTCTGAAAAAATGAAAAACCGCCGGGATAATCCCTGGCGGTTTTTTTAAGGAAGAGCATTTACCGGGTGCGTTCTGAATATAGACAAAGGGTGTGTATGGTATAGGTAAAGGAACGCTTTCCGCAGTAAAGCTCTTTTTTTGTTATTAAACTACTCCTTGTGCGAGCATGGCATTGGCTACTTTGATGAATCCGCTGACATTGGCACCTTTTACGTAGTTGACAAATCCCCCTTCTTCCTGTCCGTGCTTAACACAGGCAGCATGAATATTTTTCATGATGGTTTTCAGTTTTTCATCCACTTCTTCAGGAGTCCATGAAATTCGCATTGAGTTTTGAGACATTTCAAGCCCTGATACAGACACTCCACCGGCATTGGCAGCTTTTCCGGGACCGAAAAGAATCTTTTTCTCGTGGAATAAATCAACTGCTTCAGGAGTTGAGGGCATGTTGGCTCCTTCAGATACACAAATACATCCGTTTTCAATCAGGGTATGAGCATCGTCTCCGTTCAGTTCGTTTTGAGTGGCCGAAGGAATTGCCACATCACACTTCACACTCCATGGTGTTTCACCTTCATGATATTCAGCTTCGGGATACTTCTCTACATATTCTTTAATACGTCCGCGAATTGCATTCTTAAGCAGCTTAACATATTCCAGTTTCTCTGTATCAATGCCTTTGGGATCATAGATGTATCCGTTTGAATCAGACAAGGTGACGGGTTTTCCTCCCAGCTCAAGAACTTTCTCTACTGCATATTGGGCAACGTTTCCTGATCCACTCACCGCAACCGTTTTTCCTTTGAAGCTTTCACCTTTGGTTGCCATCATTTCCTGTGCAAAATAGACTGCGCCGTATCCTGTTGCTTCAGGTCGAAGCGGACTTCCACCCCATTCAGCTCCTTTTCCGGTAAAAGTTCCCTGGAAAGCATTGGCCAAACGTTTATACTGACCAAAAATGAATCCGATTTCACGACCTCCTACACCTATATCTCCGGCAGGAACGTCAGTGTTTGGACCAATATGACGTTCTAATTCAGTAACAAAGGACTGGCAAAAACGCATTACTTCATTGTCTGATTTTCCTTTGGGGTTGAAGTCTGATCCGCCTTTTCCTCCTCCCATCGGCAGTGAGGTCAGACTGTTTTTCAATACTTGTTCAAATGCAAGGAATTTCAGGATGCTTTGGTTTACAGAGGCGTGGAAGCGCAAGCCCCCCTTGTAAGGTCCGATGGCACTGTTCATTTGAACACGATATCCTTTGTTGATTTGGATTTCGCCCTGATCATCAACCCAGGGTACACGGAAACTTATAATTCTTTCAGGTTCTGCCATTCTTTCCAGAACCTTGTTCTTCATCAATACAGGGTTTTCAAGGATAAAAGGGGCAAGGCTTTCCACCACTTCCTGAACTGCCTGGTGGAATTCGGGTTCATTCGGATTTTTGGCTTTGACATTGGCCATAAAATCCTCAACGTACTTTAGTACTTTTGAATCATTCATAAGAAAAATGTTAGAGGTTTTGACTTTTTGGATGTGCAAATGTAATAAAAAATGTGTTTTTGCTTAATAAAAAGAAGTAAAAATGTGTATTTATTGAAAATCTGTTGAATATTTATTCGTTTTATGGTGATTGCGATCCTGATTGTTTTGGGATTAACAAAATGATGTGGAACTGATTTTTATTAGGAACTTTTTTCAGGCAGGATGTTTTTGTATTTTTGAGGTTTAACTTCTTTTGTGCAGAATCCGGTGAATTTAAAGCTAATCCCCCTTATTAGGTGTAGCGATTCAGCGCAGGGGGCAGTTTTTAAGAGACACCGAACCAAATCTATGAGATTGTTTGCCGGGTAGTGAGAGTCTTGTCGGATGGGTTTAGTATTGGCAGAAAGGATTTCTGGCCCCATGATTAGTAAAATATTGAGCATGGGAAAAAAGGAGTAAAATTAACCGCCTGGCTTTCTGAATCCAATTAATTTTTAAATTGTGAGCAATGGAAAAAAGATTTCTGTTGATATTTTTTACCTTGATGATACTGATGTCCGGATGTAACAGATCACATCAAAGTGTTGACCTTAAAACCGGAGACCTGCTTTTCAGGGGGAAAACCGGTTCCGCTCTGTCAAAAGCTATTGATGATGTGACTCAAATAGAAAAAGGAAAGCATTTTTCGCATGTGGGAATTGCTGAAGTGTTGAATGATACTGTATTTGTCATTCATTCTGATGGCGGTAAGGGTGTTTGCCGGGAGCCACTCAAAGATTTTATGATTGATGGAGATGGAGATACTATGTATGTAGAGGCTTATCGCCTGAAAAGTAGTTTTCGGGATGCCATTCCAAATGCTATGGAACGGGCAACCACTCTTATTGGAGAACCCTATAATTATACTTATATCATTGAAGATAGTGGCTATTATTGTAGTGAATTGGTGTGGTATGCTTTTGCCACAGACTCCGTTTTTGCACTTGATCCAATGACATTCAAAGACCCTGAGAGCGGAACGTTTCATAAAGGATGGGTAGAGCACTACGGAAAACTGGGTGTGGATATCCCTGAGGGCCTTCCAGGATGCAATCCTAATGGGATGGCGGGATCAGACAAGTTGGAGTATGTGGGTGTAGTGGTATCTTACGCTCAACCTCAACCTCAACCTTAGTCTCAGTCCCTTACTGCTACGGCAGTAAATAAAATTCATGAATTTTATTTACGAACACTCATGATCTATAACTTATATCAGGTAGATGCCTTCACCGATCAGGTTTTCGGTGGTAACCCGGCTGCAGTCGTGCCTCTGGATCATTGGCTTACGGACGCGGAACTGCAGAACATTGCTATGGAGAACAATCTGTCAGAGACAGCTTTCTTCATACCTGAAGGTAATTCCTATCACATTCGATGGTTTACGCCTGATGTCGAGGTGAACCTTTGCGGGCATGCTACGCTTGCCACGTCTCATGTATTATTCAGACATCTGGGATATACCGGTAGTCAATTGCAGTTCCGATCCCGAAGTGGAGACTTGACGGTGCGAAAAGCGAATGATAGATATATACTTAACTTTCCTTCTGACAAACCTGTGTTCCAGACAACTGTTGGAGGGGTTTCCGAATACTTTCATCGCGACCCGGTAGCTGTACTCAAGGGCAGTGCTGATTACTTGTTTGTTTTCGAGGATGAGCAGTTTATCCGGAATGCAATTCCAAACCTTTATGCTATTAAAAAGTTGGACGCAGAAGGAGTTATAATTACTGCTCCGGGTAGGGATGGCATTGACTTTGTCTCTCGTTTTTTTGCTCCTCAACTGGGGATTCCGGAAGATCCTGTAACCGGTTCGGCACATACGGTATTGGTTCCTTACTGGGCCGGACGACTTCAGAAAAAGGAATTTTTAGCTCACCAGGTGTCTAAAAGGGGTGGAGAGCTTGTTTGTAAATATTTGGAAGAACGTTGTGAGATAGCCGGGAGTGCCAAAACCTATCTTGAGGGAACTATTGTTTTGTAAACCTGAAAATGATTCGAATAAAGCCATTGGCAGGGGCTCCGGGATAATAGTATCGGGGAAGATTATTCCCAAAAGAAGGCGCATTGACCAGGATCATGCCTGCATAATGACGGTCAAATATATTATTGATCCCCCCCTGGATATCTAAAGCGGTGTTCCCTCCTGTTATTATTCTTTGTGATAGGGAAACATCAAAGAGGTGGTGGCCGCTGTAGGTTTTAGTGTTTGCATCATCCAGATGCATCTTTCCCGAATAGCGCCAGTTCAATTGAAGGAATGTTTTTTTCTTGAATCCAATGTTTGCAATGGATTGCAAATGCTGATCCGGGATTCCCGGAAGTTCATTGCCTGAATAATCTTCTTGGTTGTCGATGAAATTATCGAATCGATTTTTCATCCAGGTGTAGTTGAGGTTTAAAGATCCTGACCAAATCCCGGAGGAATTAAACAGGTTTAATTTAAGTTTGGATTCCAGTCCATAATGGCTTGTGGTTCCAGCATTGATGCCATAGAAAATCTCTTCGGTTTCCCGCTTGGTTACTAAAAGATTATTCAAACCCACAAAATATCCGGTAATGTCGAAATATAGATGATTGTTGAAGATATTTCCACGCACTCCAAGATCGTAATTCCATCCTTCTTCCGGTTTTAGATCCGGGTTGATGTTTCCTTCGGGAAGTAGGGTTTCTTCTACACTTGGTGGTGAAAAACCATGACCCGCAGATGCGTATATTGTCATCTTCGGATTTATGGCTCCGGTGATTCCTATTCGTGGAGACAAAACGGGGTCATAGTTGTATTTTCCTGATAAATCCTGTTGATCATTGAAGTTGTCTTCAAGCTCAAATGACAGGAGATTTAAGTTGGCTCCGGCAGAAAGTTTCCATTTTTCGGAAAGGTTTATATCACCTTTTGCAAAAAAATTGGCAAAGAAGCGCGTTTCAATATTGTCGCTGAACTTTGATCCGGGAACACCACTATTGGTTTCCATTAATTGCCAGTCATAACGCTCATTAAAGATTTCTGCTCCACTTGTAATATTTAACGTGCCAAGATTTATGGAGAGTTCATTGCGCAGTCCATAAGTGAGCATTTTATCATCCAGGATGTTGAATGGTCGGCTTTCAAAAGCATTGATGTGATTCAGAAAGAGGGAGGCTTTGTTGGTGATTATGTTTGTAATATCTGATTTCAGGGTTATTCCACTCAACCATTTGTCGTATTGCTCATAACCTTCAACGGCAAGCCAGTTTGCTGCTGCCTTATCTGGCGATTTCTGATAAGTGGGTTCATCGAGAGAACTGGGGATTTGGGCATTCAGATGTGTGAAATTGGACAGAAGAAACAAAGCATGATTTCCGAAATGATGGCGATAGAGAAGTTGACCATTCCATCTTTCATAGTTGCTGTTTTGGCGAAAACCATCCGTTTGAGTGTGAGCAATATTGGTTTTTACAATAGATTTATTTTTGCGTAAACCGGTATTAAGGAGTGCCTTTGTTTGACCAAACGGGCCGTATTGCATTAATGCCTTTGCGGAGAATGGGTATGATTGAGTATGATCAGGATGAAAGATAATAACGCCCCCCAATCCACTTCCGTAAAGAGCAGAGGCCGGGCCTCTGACAATTTCTGTACGGGCAATGTTTTGCATTTCCAGGTCTTCAATGGTGGTATTACCATCCCCGGAGGTCAAAGGGATGTCATCCAGGTAAGCTCTGATTCTTGTGGTGGCATAAGGTGATCGGCTGCCAATGCCCCGGATCATGACCCGTCCGGTGTTCAATGCCCCTTTTTGCATGACTATTCCGGGTGATTGTTCCAATACCTCGATGGCAGAAAGGTTGGGGTGAATGGAATCTGCTGTAATAAGAGAAAAACCGGCCGGCACTTCTTTGTTACGATAATTGAGCAATGGGGCGGAAACGGTTATTTCTTCAATTTTTTGTTCTGACGGAATAAGCAAAAAAAACATTTGCCGGCCAGGCTCA
Source organism: Marinilabilia sp. UBA5340 (assembly GCA_002411085.1). Taxonomy (GTDB): domain Bacteria; phylum Bacteroidota; class Bacteroidia; order Bacteroidales; family Marinilabiliaceae; genus Marinilabilia. The sequence goes on from DHQK01000001.1 coordinate 16,010, forward strand.
ATCATTTCTTGCATGCTTTTGAAAGCGGGATGGCTTACGGTAACCAGTATAGCTGAATCACCAGGAAAAGAAAAGTGGCCCGTGGGGGAGGAGACAGTTAATGTAGTTTTATCCTGAATTAGTTTAGCTCCATTTACAGGCTGACCTGTCTGAGCATCAATGACCCGTCCAAAAAACTGCCCGTAACTACTGACAGTTGAAGTCAGCAGTACGAGCATAAATAAAGTTCTGTAAATTATTGTCATTCAGTGTGGTTGTCCTGTTTTAAGAGATGTCATTATTTATTTTGTTTTTTGTGGCCGATTTTCTCATGCCCTTGCTCTGGAAATATAGAGTACAACTCTTATTTAACAGGTATCAGCCTGAAAACATATCCCGGGTTTTCCACTCCAATGTACAAGTACCCATCTGAACCGGTTTCGATAGAACGTACGCGACCAGCTTCTCTGAGTAATATTTCATGTTTTTCCACATGTTGGTTATCCAGACTGGTACGCACCACATAACGGAAACTAAGAGATCCTGAAAAGATGTCATTGGCCCATTGCGGATAGGTTTCGGCGTCAGCAAATGCCATTCCACAAGGTGCGATGGAAGGGGTCCACTGGTATACTGGTTGTTCCATACCTGCCTTTACTGTGTCTTCGGTAATGATGGTTCCATTGTAATTGATGCCGTAGGTGATTTCCGGCCATCCGTAATTGACTCCTTTTTGAATGATGTTAAGTTCATCACCCCCCTTTGGCCCGTGTTCTGTTTCCCACAGAACTCCCGTTTCGGGATGAAAAGCAAGACCCTGGGGGTTTCGATGCCCATACGACCAGATCGAAGGCATGGCATCTTTTGTGTCAACGAATGGATTATCCTCAGGAATGGTTCCATCATCATGAATACGGTGTATTTTGCCACAATGATTGGATAAATCCTGTGCATTAGGCGGATTTCCTCTTTCGCCGACCGAAAAGAAAAGATAGTTGTTGTTATCAAATGCCATCTGGCATCCAAAATGTACCCCACTGCGGGTGTTGGGCTGAGCCTTAAATATTTTTTCTTTGTTGATGAGCTTATTGCCGTAAAGTTTTGCACGCATTATGGCTGTATTACCTCCATTTCCTTCCGGCTCAGAGTAAGCAATGTATATCCAGCCATTGTCTTCATAGTCTGGGTGCAGGGTGATGTCGAGCAATCCTCCCTGCCCGTTGGCATATACTTCTGGTACATCCTCAATAAGACCCTGGAAAGTTTTGTCTTTGAAGCGAAAGAGCTGACCGCTTCTTTCAGACACCAATAGGTCACCATCAGGCAACCAGGTCATTCCCCATGGAATTCCCAAACCCGATGCTACAGTATCAATACGGAAAGAGAGGGCATCACTTTCAATCACTTCGGGGAAACCGGGACGATATTCATGAGCATTTGCCTCTTCTTTTATGTCGGTAAGGATATGCTCGGCAACAGCTTTTGTTTCTTCATCAGAGAAAACATCGCCAAAGGCAGGCATTCCTGTTTCATACTCGCCTTCCCGGATAATGCGTTCCATTTCGTTTTGAGGCATGGCAAACATAGCCTGTCTGTCTGCCCCGGCAAATCGTTCCATGTACATGCCATGGCAACTGGCACAGTAATTTTCATAAAGTTCTGCTGCAGGTCGTGAGTTGTTATTTGATTGTTGTGATGCGGGAGATGCACAACCAGATGATGTGGTGGAGGAAAGAAATACCCATCCCAAAACAGCAATGGCCGTAAAAATTCCGGTAAGGGTGATGTGTCTTTTTTCGAGCATGACGATTAGGTTTTAGAAGTGGAAATGTTATTCGTCAGTATTTGTCAGAAAGCTATTATCTAAACACTTATTTGCTCATTTTGTTTATCAGAATTCTAATTCCACTCCTGCCACTATGCTACGCGGTGCTCCGGAGAAGTAAGAGGCACTACCGCCACGGGCATCATCCGAAACATCAATGGCTCCCACATATTTTTGATTGAGAATATTGGAAATCTCCAGGTTTATTTTCAAGTTAATGCGTTTGAATATGCTTCCTGCAACATAATCTGCTCTGATATCAGCAATGGTATAGGCGGCTATCTTTTCTGTGTTGGTAGCATCTCCGTATCGTGTTCCGGTATGTTTAACAAATACGGAAGAGTTGAGTCTCTTTGTAGTCCATGTGATGCCTGATTTTATGCTGAACTGAGGTGTCGCGGGTGTTTGGTTTCCATCTATTTTTATTGTTTCATTGCCTTGCTCAAAGTTTTCATCATAACTCATAGAGTTCCATGCAGGGTTCAGGAATATCAGAAAAGACTCCATGGGTTTTACAAACAATTCAAGATCCACTCCGTATGCGGTCAGCATCCCTGTGTTTTGAAAATAATCGAGTTGTACAGCCGGGTTGTATGTTGATGTCAATACATCCTTATGTTTTGCCCAAAAGAGTGAAGTCGAAAATGAAAAATAGTCAGAGGAGAAACGGATGCCTAGGTCAATATTATCCGAGGTTTCCATTGTCCATTCATCAAAGATGTCCTGAAGTGTCGTGTTTTGTTGGCTGAATGCTTCCATGTTGTTGGTGTACAAGCTTATGATAGGGTTGTACATGTAGGGACGCATGTAGTTTTTTCCATAATTCAGGTAGATGTTGAGGTGCGTGTTGACTTTGTAACCAATGCCAAAGGAAGGGAGCAATGCCTGATATGTCAATTTTTCTGTAAACAGGTTGGGATTGGGTTCTGCTGATAAACGTTGAGGTGTCTCAGAGGTAAATCGCTGAGCCTCAGGTTCTGTGTAGTTGAAATATTTCAGTCCTCCCTGCAGATTGAATCGACCTGTTGACCATGCTATTTTTGCATAAGGACTGTGAATTTGGCTGTTGTCGTCAGTTATCGTATAAAATCCATAACCTGCAGGAACAATACCTTCTGAGGTAATTCTGTTGTTGTATACGTTGGCATTGTTGGCTGCAGATTCAAACCAATAACCTAAAGTGTATTTAAATCCCCAAAGGGTGCCTTCTATTTCAGGAATTACCCCTGTTCGTTCGGTATCTCTCTTCCGGTCTAGTAAAAAATAGCCGGGGCCGCGTTTTACCGTTTCATTGTAGAGCGCATCTTCAGTGGAATAATAGGTTCTTAAGAATAACTTTGTCTCCGGGGAGACTGAATGGGAAAGAAGAATCATTATGTCTTTATTGGTATAAGTTCCCTGGTTAAAATCGAAATAGAATTGATCTTCTGCAGGATCACCTTTTAAACTTGAATTATAGCTTGTTTTGTAAGTATTTCTGATGTCCGAGGTCTGTTCAAAACTCAGTTTCCTAAAGTGATGTCTGTCAATAGTATTGTAATTTGCATATAAGTTGAGATTCGTCGATTCTCCAAATTCCTGTTCTATTCCCAGGGTGGCATTGTATCGGGGGCCAAGTTTACCGTTGCCTTTCCATTTATTGGCACTTGTACGTGACATGGAAACAAAAGCAGAAGTGGCATCTGTAAGTCGACCTAAATCAACCCGGGCAAAAGAGCGTAAATAGGAATCGTTTCCGGCTAATTGTCGAAGATTAATTCTTAGGGAATCTGCAGGCCGATCAAATTTTAATTCAATGACTCCGCCCTTACTTCCTGTTGCTGTTCCCAGATCGGAAGGTGCGGCACCCTTAAAAATTGAGATACTTTTCATGTTCTCCATGTCGTAGATGTCATCACGTGCACCTATCGGCATGATTCCATAGTTAGGAAAGCCTTCAATGGTCATTCCGCTGAAGTTACTTCTCACGCCTCTGATTCTGACTGTTTTCTCAGATAGTCCGTATCCGTCATTGGTTTCAATAGCAATGCCGGGAATAATATCCAAAGACTGGTACACGCTGCTATTGGCGCTTACGCCCATTGTTGAAATGCCTTTTTTTGTGATAGCCGTTCCTGTAAATAAGGCATCTCCTGTTCGTTTTACCGGAGTTGAGAGGTTTCCCTGAACAGTAATTTCATCAATCTGCCTGACGCTGCGCTGTAGCTCTAAATTTATTTTTTCGTTGCGGTTAGTAAGGGTGATTTTTTTCTCTACAGTCTTGTACCCCAGATATGAGCATTGGAGGGTGTATTCTCCGGGTTTAAGATTTTCAAAGTTAAAGAGCCCTTTGTCGGAGCTGATGGTTGCTGTTTTTTCTGGTAATAACTGTAGTAATGCCCCCACTAAGGGTTCCGATGTAGTCAGGTCTGTTACTTTTCCGGAAATTGTTTGTGAATTTGCGGATGAACTGAACAGTATG
>DHQK01000003.1:0-718 GCA_002411085.1 Marinilabilia sp. UBA5340
CCCGCACAATGCCAAATCCAAAAAACAAACAAACCGGTGGAATCCCAGGGGTAATGAAAATTGCCTGGCGAAACCTTTGGCGCAATAAAAGGCGGACCATCATCACGGTGTCATCCATCTTCTTCGGAGTTATATTCTCTGCCCTCATGGGATCTATGCAGGAGGGATCCTATCAAAAGATGATAGAAAATGTCGTAAAGTTTTATGCCGGTCATGCGCAGATACAGCATGCAAAATATCCGGATCAGGAATCTATCAACAATTCTTTTGTCCCTTCCGATTCGTTAATGACCCTACTTAAACGCATTGGAGGAATACATGAGATCGTCCCACGCCTGGAGAGTTTTGCTTTGGCCTCAACCGGCAACAAGACAGAAGGAATCCTGGTCATGGGGGTTGATCCAGAAATGGAAGACCGGATGAGTGAACTATCCAATAAAATCATCAAAGGTGAATATTTCAGTAAAGATGGAACACTGGTTGGCAAAGAGCTGGCCCAAAATCTGGAGCTTGGTGTGGGAGATACCCTGGTGATGATCAGTCAGGGGTATCACGGGGTCAGTGCATTCGGGAAATACCCTGTAAAAGGCATTTTCAGTCATCCCAATCCGGAGTTGAACAGGCGTTTGGTTTACATGCCGCTGCCCGAAGCACAATACTTTTTCCAGGCTTTTGGGAACGTCACCTCACTAGCCCTTATCGGGAAATCTCAGAAAGC
>DHQK01000003.1:986-1827 GCA_002411085.1 Marinilabilia sp. UBA5340
ATGTTTCCCTCTGTGCTCCAGCAAATCGAAAGTGACCGGGCCACGGCGCTCATCATGAAACTTATTTTGTATCTGGTGATCGGATTTGGAATTTTAGGAACTGTAGTCATGATGATGGCCGAACGTCAACATGAATTCAGCGTGATGATAGCTGTGGGAATGTATCGGTCTAAACTGGCCCTTATGCTCTTAACAGAAATTCTATGGATTGGGGTAATGGGAGTCATATCAGGATTTCTGGGAACCCTCCCTGTCATCAGCTGGTTTGTCAACCACCCTATCCCCATTACCGGTCAGGCAGGAGATTGGATGAAAAATCTGGGATTTGAACCTTTTATGTTTTTTGCATGGGATATCAGCGTATTCCTTCAGCAGGTACTTGTGGTATTTATCTTAACCTCCCTTGTTTCATTATACCCGTTTATTCGTGCATTTAAGATCAGTCCGGTAGTTGGTGCCCAAAATTAAAACAAATCTGGGAAAAGGCTTCCCAGCCTTTAAATTTTGATGTTAACCTCTCCCCGGTTCAACAAACAGCAAAGCCGGGGGATTATTTGCAAAAGTCTATGTTACTAAAAATTGCGTGGCGAAATATATGGCGAAGTCCGGTTCGCAGCTGGATTATCATAGCAGCTCTAACTGTAGGTATGTTTGCCGGTGTTTTCACTTCCACATTCATCAATGGCTGGATGTCTCAGCGGTTGCGCGACGGGGTGGAAACCGAAACAGGGCATCTGCAGATTTTTCCGGTCGGATATCAAACCAGCCAGGAGCTCTCCCTGCATTTTGCAGAGGGAGACCTTACAGAACTTAACACCGATCCCCGAATATCGGCCATCTC
>DHQK01000003.1:2118-14469 GCA_002411085.1 Marinilabilia sp. UBA5340
GGAGCAAATCCGGAGGCAGAAGCACGCGTTCTGAATCTGCATGAAAAAATAACAGAGGGAAGCTGGTTCGATTCTCCCTATTCGAGGGAAGTGGTGATTGGTCAAAAGCTGGCAGATCAGCTCCAAATTGGCCTACGTTCCAGATTGATCCTTCGTTTTCAGGATATAGAAGGCACCCTCACCGGGGGAGCATTCAGAGTAGCTGGCATATTCAAAACCAACAATACGGCCTTTGATGGAACCAATGTATGGGTTCGAAACAACGATCTGGCCGAACTACTAAACCTCTGCAAAGGGGATTTTCATGCAGCGGTAATACGTCTGAACGACTCGGATCAGGCCATGAGCACATCCAAAAATCTGGAGCAACAACTATCTGATTCGGAAGTGCTTTCGTGGAAAGAATTAAGTCCGGAGTTAGGCTACCTGACGGAATTGGGGAATACCTACCTTTATATTTTTACGATCATCATTTTATTGGCCCTGGGATTCGGAATTGTCAATACCATGCTAATGGTTGTACTGGAACGAGTAAGGGAAATAGGTATGCTGATGTCGGTCGGAATGGCACGGTGGCGCATATTCTTCATGATCGTACTGGAAACGGTGATGCTATCGGCTACCGGAGGAATGATTGGAATACTTCTGGGTTTGTTGATGGTTTGGCATTTGGGGAAAACCGGAATTGATCTTTCTGTATGGAGTACCGGCCTTACCGAAATGGGATTCAATCCGATTGTTTACCCCGAGTGGGATGCAGCATTGGTGCTCAATATTGCACTAATGGTAGTAGCCGCAGGAATATTAGCCTCTATCTACCCCGCCTGGAAGGCATTAAAATTAAATCCCTCAGAAGCTGTTAGAGTTATTTAGACCAAAACAACAAAAAACACAATGTCATGGCAATCATAAACATAAACAATCTGTACAAAACCTATAATTTAAGTCAGGTTCCGGTACATGCCCTTAACGGAATCAACTTATCATTCGACAAGGGAGAATTTACTGCCATCGTTGGGCCGTCAGGATCAGGAAAAACCACTTTGTTAAACATTGTAGGCGGTCTGGATAACCCCAACCAGGGACAGGTAATTATTGACGGAACCGAGGTCAACAAATTGACCAAACACGAAAAGATTAACTTTCGATTACACCATATTGGTTTTATTTTTCAGGCCTACAATCTTATTCCGGTGTTAACTGCCCGCGAAAACATTGAATTTATCCTGGAACTTCAGGGGATCCCAAAATTAAAGCGCAGAGAGCGAAGCACTGAACTTCTGGAAGCAGTAGGAATTCCCGAAAAAGCAAAAATAAGGCCAAGGCAATTGTCTGGTGGTCAACAACAGCGAGTGGCTGTTGCCCGGGCACTGGCTTCCCGACCCCGCTTTATTCTGGCCGATGAGCCTACTGCCAATTTGGATTCCGCGTCAGCTGAGAACTTATTGAGTATTATGAAAGATCTCAATCATAAGGAAAACACTACCTTCATTTTCTCAACGCACGATGAAAGAGTAGTTAAAATGGCCCGACGTATAGTAACACTTGAAGATGGTAAAATAAAATCGGACAATCAGGTATAACCTGAATCGCAGCTGTTTACCATCAAAAGTAACCCATGAGAAACGATCACACCAAAAGACCATGAAATACCTGATTCTTTTAATTGCCCTGTTCACATCCCTAAACCTCCGGAGCCAGGTGAAGGCAGATGGATATATTAGTGCCATGCCCACCTGGTACAGAATGGAAAATCTAAACCAGAAACTTTGGGAAAACAACATCCACAACCGCATAAATTTAAGCTATGATTTTTCATCTTCAGTAATTGGGGTAGTACAATTCCGAAACCGCCTGATTCATGGCAAAACAGTCAGGGATATCCCCGGTTATGCTGCTGTTATTGATACGGATCAGGGATTTCTGGACATGTCGTATAACCTGGCATCCGGAACTTCAGCCATTCTTAACATGACCATCGACCGATTGTGGATGGATTTTTTTCTGGGGAAAGTACAAATCAGGGCCGGCCGACAACGCATTAACTGGGGACAGGCAATGGTATGGAACCCCAATGACATTTTTAATGCTTATTCATTTTTCGACCTGGACTACCCAGAAAGACCTGGGATTGACGGAGTCAGGATTCAATGGTTTACAGGAATGACTTCTCAGATGGAAGGAGTCTTCAAAATTGACCGAAACCACACATCAACCATTGCACTGAGATACCGTTTTAATGCGTTGCGATACGACTGGCAACTGCTCGGCGGAAAACTCAATACCGAGGAATGGGCTGCAGGACTGGGATGGTCAGGACAAATTGGCGATGCAGGATTCTATGGAGAAGGAACCTATATTATTCCTGACAATGAGCAGGAAGTTGTCATCGCCTCTACGGGAATAGACTACACTTTTAAAAACAGCTTACTTTGGAGAAGCGAATTTTTGTTCAGCAGTAACTTAAGTAGTGATCAAATTGACTTCACTAATTTCATTTCTGGTCAGGCTTCTATAAAAAATCTAAGCGTAGCAAAATACAGTATTTTTACTTCTTTTCAATATCCTGTTACACCCCTTTTCAATGCCACGCTCAACGGCATGCTATTCCCTGGTGTTGAAGGATGGCACGCCGGAACAACGCTGGAATATTCCCTCTCCACCAACCTCTTTTTTACCACATTCTTCAACCTGTTTGTATCCAAGTCAACCACTAATACAAAAAACAAGGATTACCTTGGAGCGTTGAGGATCAAATGGTTTTTTTGATCAATCTAATCCTTTACTTTATAATATCCCTTGCAGCCTGACGAATTCCTTCCATGTCGTAGCCACAATCACGGGAAAGCTCCGTTTGGGTTCCCTGGTCAATAAATGCATCAGGAACTCCAAGTCTCTTAATTCTGGCCGTGTAACCATGTTCTGCCATAAACTCAATTACTGCAGATCCCAGTCCTCCAACAATAGTTCCATCCTCAATGGTAATAATTCTGGTGTATTTGGAGAACACCTGATGAAGCAGGTGTTTGTCCAGTGGTTTCACAAAACGCATATCGCAATGACCTGCCGAGACCCCCTCTTCCTTGAGTTGATCAACAATTCGTTGCACTTTCACGCCCAAAGGCCCGATAGTAAGAAACACCAGATCTTTGCCGACTGAAAGCTCCCGTCCGGTGCCCACTTCAATCTTTTCAAACGGGGTTTGCCAATCAATCATAGAACCGTTGCCCCGGGGGTAGCGAATCGAGAAAGGGCCCATATCTGGAAGCTGAGCAGTGTACATCAGATTTCTTAACTCTGCCTCATCCATAGGAGAAGAGACAACCATATTGGGAATACACCGGAAATAGGCCAAATCAAAAGCTCCATGATGCGTAGGACCATCCGCCCCCACTAGTCCGCCCCGATCAAGACAAAAAACCACATTCAATTTCTGAAGTGCCACATCATGAATTACCTGATCGTAGGCGCGTTGCATGAATGTAGAATAAATATTACAGAAAGGTACCAGGCCGGAAATAGCCATTCCCGCCGAAAACGTCACAGCGTGCTGTTCAGCAATACCCACATCAAAAGCACGATCCGGCATCTTCTGCATCATCAAATTGAGACTGCACCCTGTAGGCATGGCTGGGGTAACGCCCACTACTTTTTCGTTTTTTTCGGCGAGTTCGATGATGCTGTGTCCAAATACATCCTGAAATTTGGGTGGTCGTGGCTTATTGGAGGAAGGCTCCAGAAAACGGCCGGTGGTTTTATCAAATTTTCCGCCCGTGGCATGCCAGGCAGTCTGATTTTCTTCTGCCAGCTTAAAACCTTTTCCTTTTTTTGTAATGATATGCAGAACTTTAGGCCCTTTTATATCTTTCAGATCTTTAAGAACATTAACCAGACGTTCCACATCGTGCCCATCCACCGGCCCAAAATACCGGACATTTAATCCTTCAAAAATATTGGTCTGACGTGTTAGCAGTGTTTTAATGCTATTATTGATCTTAATGATCATATCGCGCGAGCGGGGTCCGCCAATATTAAATTTCTGAAGTGCTTTAAAGACTTCTTTCCGCAGTTTATTGTATGTATGGCTGGTAGCAATATCCACAAGGTAATCGCTAAATCCCCCCACATTGGGATCAATGGCCATATTGTTGTCATTGAGCACCACCAAAACATTTGCCTTGCTGGCAGCCAGATTGTTAAGCCCCTCAAAAGCCTGGCCGGCCGTCATGGCCCCATCGCCAATTACAGCCACCGCCTGCCGGTTTTCCTCATGCTTCCGACTGGCAGCAATAGCCATACCCATGGCCGCAGAGATTGATGTTGAAGAATGTCCCACCCCAAAAGCATCATACTCACTTTCAAAAATATTGGGAAAGCCACTAATACCTTTATACTTACGATTGGTATGAAAACGATCTCTCCGACCAGTCAAAATTTTATGTCCGTAAGCCTGATGACCCACATCCCAAATAATTTTATCGTAAGGAGTATTGAAAACATAATGAAGAGCCACAGTCAATTCCACAACCCCCAGACTGGCCCCAAAATGCCCCGGATTGCATGAAACGGCATCAATAATATAATCTCGCAACTCGCCACAAACCTTCATCAGGTCTTTTTGTGGAAGCTTGCGCAGATCCTCAGGCGTGTCAATATGCTGTAAAAATTCTTTGGCGGCCTCTTCCATCCCTTATTATTGTTTTTCAATTTTGGTGAAACGGATATATCTGTGCAAAGATAAAAGAATGTTAATATTTTAGATATGATAAAGCCCTTCAATGTAACCTGCATTGTCAAGATGTCAATGATACAAAGCAAAAATTTATTAGTTTTACCAGATAACGAATGAAGATAGCAAAACAACAAGTTGCTTTTTTATCCCGGGATATCATCATCCTATTCTGTCTCAGTGAGCAAAAGAAGCTTTTCATGAAAGATTATATTATTTTGCCGTCTTCAACGTTCAAAATAAAGAAAAACATAAAACGAACACTATGAAATCCATACAGCTTACCGGAACTTTGTTAATAATCGGAACCCTGATTTTTTCCTGTGTCCCCCTTAAGCAGTTCAAAGACCTGGAGGAAACCAATCAGCAATTGACTGATAAAGTGGAAGGCCTGAGCAGCGACAAAGAGTTACTGGAAGGCCGCAACGAAGAGCTGAAAGAGTTGGCGGACCGGCTCAAAAAACAAGTTGCTGAACTAACGGCTGACACATTGCGGAAAGGTCGCGAAGTCAGTGCCTGCAGGGATGACCTCAACCATCTGCGCCGTGAATATGACGACCTTCTCTCCCAGTTGCGCAGCCAAACCGGCACGGCTGACTCAGAGGAATTGTTGGCATATCTGCAAAAACTTCAGGAGGATCTTCAGGCTCGTGAAGATGCACTAATTGCAGCAGAGAGAGATCTGGCAGCACGTGAAACGGAACTGGAAAATGCCATCAATGAACTGGCTGCTGCTCAGAAAGAGCTCACCACAGCACAAGCGGAACTGGAAGCACAAAACCGCCGCCTTATGGAGTTGGAGCAGGCCCTCGCCCGAAAAGACAGTGCAAGCAATGCGCTTCGCCAGGCCATAGCAGATGCCCTGACAGGTTTTGACCAAAGCCAATTGAAAGTACACATCAAAAACGGAAAGGTTTATGTATCCATGGAAGAGAAACTTCTCTTCGGATCGGGAAGCTACCAGGTAAGTGCTGAAGGGGCCTCGGCAATTCGCCAGGTAGCCAATGTACTGGCAGAAAAAACAGATATCAACATCATGATTGAGGGACATACAGATCCTGTTCCCTACCGCAGCGGCGTATTGCTGGACAACTGGGATCTGAGCGTCAAAAGAGCCACCTCTGTAACCCGGATTCTGCTTGAGAACAGTGGCGTGGATCCATCCAGAGTCATTGCTGCTGGTCGCGGTCCATACGTCCCGCTGGTTTCCAACGATACAACTGAAGGAAAACGAAAAAACCGACGTACCGAAATTATTCTGACACCGCGGTTAGACCAGATACTGGATATCCTGGAGACCAATTAAAGTCAGAGAAAAAACGCTGAAAAAAGCCACAAAGATTGCAGGGAAAAGCAAAGGGAATCCGACAACTTTGCCCCCTGTATGCTCTGTGGTTTTCTTTTTTTGAACCACTGGAAACACAGTGGAACACAGAGAAAAAAGCACAATGAATTATCCTCCAAATCTTTTACTATTTTAGCTTCCTCTAAAAAGAAGGTATTCCATGTGGTTTCGTACATCAGCAATAATAATCAACATAACATGCTATCTAAAAAGCTTTACTACCAAAAGATTAATCAATCTGGTTAAGCTCTTTGGCGGGTATTTTTTTTCACGAATTGTCCGAAAACCTGTATGGATCACCTATCCTTTTGCCCTCTCTATAGAACCATCCGGCTTTTGCCAGCTGCAATGCCCCGAATGCCCGACAGGCGCAGCGGTTCTCTCCCGGGAAAAAGGCCACATGAATCTGGAATTGTTCAATAAAATAATATATGAAATAAAAGATTACACATTCTATCTAAACCTTTACTTTCAGGGAGAACCTCTACTGCATCCACAAATTGATGAAATAATCAGCATGGCTGCAAAAAACCGTTTTTACACAACATTAAGTACCAATGCCCAGTTGATTGATAAAAGCATGAGCAGAAAGATTGTAGCTTCTGGTCTTTCGCGAATTATCATTTCTCTGGATGGTTTTTCACAAGAGGTTTATGAAAGATATCGTCGAGGAGGCAAAGTGGACAAAGTTAAAAACGCCATTTTAAGGCTGATTGAAGCAAAGAAAAAAGCCAAAAGCCCTTTGCCTCTTGTGGTGGTACAATCCCTTGCTTTCACCCACAACAAGCACGAAATCCCTTCCATTAAAGAATGGTGCAAAGCCGCAGGGGTGGACAAGCTGGAAATAAAGACAGCCCAAATAAACGAATTCGGAGATGGTTCGGTAAAGCCAGATCCCCAAAAGTCACGCTACAAGAACTCATCGAATCCGGCAAACTCCATTCCGGGAACTCCTTACAATCATTGCTGGCGCCAATGGAGCAACCCGGTGATTACATGGAACGGACAAATGGTTCCCTGCTGCTACGATAAAGATGCGAAGTACAGCCTGGGAAACATCTCAAACAAAACTTTCAATGAGATATGGCAAAAAAATGAAAGCAAACAATTTAAACACACAATACTATCATTCCGAAACAACATTGAAATGTGCCGAAACTGTCCTGAAGGAAGACAATGGTTTTTCAATTAAGAACCTCCTTTGACAACTGGCATAAAAACATTTCTCATCAACTCACAACAACCACTCCTTAAAAAAGTACCAGGTAAAAACACCTGAAACAATCAATTTCAAAACAGTTCCCGTTAACAAGCCAATAAAGGATCCAATGGCGGCCCTGAAAGCTCTGTTGGAGTCGGAATGACTGAAGAGTTCACCAATAAAGGCGCCGACAAACGGTCCGACAATAATTCCGGCAGGCCCGATAAACAAACCTGCCACCAAACCAATCGAAGCACCCCATATTCCCCCTTTGGTTCCGCCAAACCGCCGGGTTCCCCATACGGGCACCACATAATCGAGCACGGTAACAACAATGGCAACTCCCGCTGTGATCCACAAAAAGCAAGCATCAAAATAACCCCAACGAGTAAAATGAAGTGACAGCAAGGCCAGATAGCTAAGCGGAGGGCCCGGTAATGCAGGTAAAACACACCCTACAAGGCCGGCAAGCAAGAGAACAATGCCTGTTATAATAAATATTACATCCATCATTTCTTTAGATTCAATTTTGAGCTCTCAGCTCTTAGCTAATGGCTTAAAAAAAGCTGAATGAGACACAGCTATCAATCCGACACAAAACTCTCATGCAGGGAACTGGCCAACGCAATATTCCGGCCAAATCATCAGCTCCCCAGTTTAATCATATCCGGATAATCACTGTTGTAATGCAATCCACGACTCTCCTTCCGCTGTCTGGCCATTTTTATAATCAGATAGCCCACCTGAATCGTATTGCGAAGTTCGCAAAGCCTTTGTGATACGGTTGACCGCTGATAAAGATCCTCCGTTTCGTGATATATTATTTCCAGCCGGTCGAGTGCACGTTTCAGGCGAAGATTGGAACGAACAATCCCCACATAGTAGCTCATAATCTGTTCAATTTCTTTCTGACTCTGGGTAATCAATACCATCTCTTCGGGATGCGAAGTGCCTTCGTCATTCCATTCAGGGATGTCTTTGCAGAAAGTGTAAGATCCTACTTGGGCCAACGCATCTTTTGCAGCAGCATCAGCATAAACAATTCCCTCAAGCAGGGAATTGGAAGCAAGACGATTGGCCCCATGCAGCCCGGTACAACTGCACTCTCCGGCGGCATACAACCGACCAATAGAGGTTCGTGCACGCTCATCGACCTTGATCCCTCCACAAGAAAAATGGGCTGCCGGAACAACGGGAATGTAATCTTTGGTAATGTCTAAGCCAAGAGAAAGACATTTCTCGTAAATTCCTGGATAATGGGTTTTAATCTCTTCTGCCGGTTTGTGCGTTACATCCAGATAAACATAATCGTCACCCGTGGTTTTCAGCTCATTGTCAATGGCCCTGGCCACAATATCCCGGGGAGCCAGGCACTCCCTCTCATCATATTTATGCATAAATTTTTTGCCGTCGCGACGTTTCAGAATACCACCAAAACCTCGCATTGCTTCCGTAATCAAAAAGGAGGGTCTTTCTTTAGGATTGTAAAGCGAAGTGGGATGAAACTGAATAAACTCCATATTGTCCACAATCCCCTTGGCCCTGTAGACCATGGCAATACCATCACCGGTTGCAATGGTGGGATTGGTGGTGGTCTGATAGACACTACCCACTCCTCCTGTAGCCATAAGGGTCACTTTAGCAAGAATCGGCTCCACACTGTTGGTTCGACTATTCAACACATAAGCGCCATAACACTCGATATCACGGCGCCATCGGTGTACCAATTCACCCAAATGATGTTGCGTAATAATTTCCACTGCAAAATGGTCTTCCAGAACTTCGATATCCGGATGCTCCCTGACGGCCTGCACCAACCCTCGCTGAACTTCGTAACCGGTCTGGTCTTTGTGATGCAGAATCCGGTTTTCGGAGTGTCCACCTTCCCGGTGCAAATCGAAATTCCCCTTTTCGTCCTTATCAAATCTAACGCCCCACTTTATCAGTTCCTGAATCTGGCCCGGAGCCTCCTCCACGACTTTTCGCACTACATTGGCATCGCACAGTCCTGCACCGGCAGTGAGCGTGTCATCAATGTGTTTCTCAAAGTTATCAGGAGCATAAGTTACCGATGAGATCCCGCCCTGCGCATAAGACGTATTGGTTTCATCAAGTCTGGTTTTACTGATGATGCACACTTTCCCTTTTCCTGCGACCTTCAGGGCAAAACTGAGACCGGCCATTCCGGAGCCAATCACAAGGAAATCGACTTTTTTTCTTTTAGAGGTATCTGCTTTTCTCATAAACCACGAGGTTTTGAACCAGACAAATTTACAACTTTAGCATGGAAAACAGGAATGAGAAAGCAATGTGATTTTTAAATTTTCTTGCACCTTAAAAAAAGCCTCCGTACAACTTTATGTTTTATATTTTGAACCGCAGGGAACACAGAGGGAAAGGTGTAAAAAAATTAATCTGATCACAACAAAAAACCCGGCATAAGCCGGGTTAAATATTTATCTATAAATTTTTGACTCAAATTATTTAAATCAACGATTTAAGTAATTCTTTCATACTCACGCGACCAGTGATAATCTGGTAAAGCTCCGATATTTTCACACGTTCCTGCTCCATGCTATCGCGATAACGGATGGTCACACTGTCATCCTCCATGGTTTGATGATCAACTGTTATACAGAAAGGGGTTCCAATCGCATCCTGGCGGCGATAGCGCTTTCCGATGGAATCCTTCTCTTCGTATCTGCAATTAAAGTCAAACTTGAATTGATCCATTATTTCCATCGCTTTTTCAGGCAGTCCGTCTTTACGCACCAAGGGCAAAACAGCCAATTTTACAGGTGCCAGAACAGGTGGCAGTTTTAAAACCACACGGGATTCCGTTTTTCCATCCTTCCCGGGAACTTCCTCCTCGGTATATGCTCCGGCCAAAATACTTAGGAACATGCGATCTACACCAATGGAGGTTTCAATCACATAAGGCACATAGCTTTTGTTGAGTTCCGGATCGAAGTATTGCATTTTTTTGCCGGAATATTCCTGATGCTGAGAAAGGTCAAAATCGGTTCGTGAATGTATCCCCTCTACTTCTTTGAAACCAAAAGGCATTTCAAACTCAACATCCGTAGCAGCATTGGCGTAATGAGCCAGTTTGTCGTGGTCATGAAAGCGGTATTTGGCATCGCCCATTCCCAGAGATTTATGCCATTTCATACGCATCTCTTTCCAATAACCAAACCACTTCATTTCCTCTCCGGGACGAACAAAAAATTGCATCTCCATCTGCTCAAATTCGCGCATGCGGAAAATAAACTGACGAGCTACAATTTCATTGCGAAAAGCTTTACCAATCTGTGCAATCCCAAATGGCATCTTCATACGACCAGTTTTCTGGACATTCAGGAAGTTCACGAAAATTCCCTGAGCCGTTTCAGGACGAAGGTAGATTTTGGAGGCTCCTTCAGCAGTAGATCCCATTTCGGTGGAAAACATCAGGTTGAACTGACGCACATCGGTCCAGTTTTTAGAACCTGAGAGCGGGCAGGCCACCTCATAATCCAGGATTATCTGACGCAGTTCTTCCAGATCATTATCATTCAAAGCCTTCACAAACCGACCATGAACCTCATCCCACTTCGCCTGATTGGCCTTCACACGAGGATTGGTTTCCCGAAACTGACCCTCATCAAAATCATCGCCAAACTTCTTCCGGGCCTTTTCGATTTCTTTATCGATTTTCCCTTCATATTTGGCCATGAGATCTTCAATGAGCACATCCGCCCGATAGCGTTTCTTACTGTCTTTATTATCAATCAACGGATCGTTGAAAGCATCCACATGTCCGGAAGCCTTCCATGTTGTAGGATGCATAAAAATTGCAGAATCCAGTCCCACCACATTTTCATGCAGCAAAACCATAGAGTCCCACCAGTATTTCTTAATATTATTTTTTAGCTCAACACCGTTTTGCCCGTAGTCGTAAACGGCACCAAGACCGTCGTAGATTTCACTCGACTGAAATACAAATCCGTACTCCTTACAATGGGCTACCAACTTTTTGAAAACGTCTTCCTGGGCCATACAATGATATTTTATTTGATTTTCTTAGTTTATGCAATTCACCTAAAGCCCACAAAAATAACTTAAAAAATAGTTATTGCGAACTATTTAGGGGATTCAATTTGGATTCCGGCAGATTACGCGCCAAAATTATGGATTCCCCGCCTTTTCCCCCGTCCTTTTTCATTCGGACTAAAAGCACATATATTTAACTGGTCTACTAAAAAAGTCAAGGAAGTGCAGATCAAAGACAACTTCCTCTAATTCATTGAAGTATTGCAACATTCTTTAATGAGAAAAGAAAAAAAGCACAAATATCGCTTGCGATACAATTGGGAGACACCTATATTTGTGTCGCGTGCGATATTTCTTATTTTTAAAGCAAACATAATCATGAAAAACCTAAAAGAATGTTCTTACAACGTTAAAACCCACTGGACACAAACAGTATTCAGAATTGTATTGGGAATCAACCTGCTGTATGCAGGAATCAGCCACCTCACATTTGCAAGGGTGGAATTCGTAGCACAAGTGCCCAACTGGGTTCCCGCACCCGATGATCTCGTAGTTGTGCTATCCGGAATTGCAGAAATCATCCTGGGAATGAGTCTGATAATATTGCCCAGATGGAAGGCACTTGTTGGTTGGATTGTGGCAGTCTTCTTTGTTTTGATTTTCCCGGGAAACATATCACAATATGTTAACAAAATAGATGCCTTTGGATTAAATACAGACAAAGCTCGGTTGATCCGTCTGTTTTTTCAACCGGTGCTGGTTGCCTGGGCACTATGGGCGACCGGAGCTTTTAAAGCATGGAAAAACAGAAATGCACAAACATAAAGACTATCTCCTCAGGGACGGGGAAGCCCTCGCAGCAGGCAATAAGAAGGAAATTCAGAATGACCTTCTGAATCAGAAAGTTTTCCAGAGAAAACAAAACAGCTTCTAATCAATTTATAAACTGTTTAAATTATGTTTTTGGTAAGTGCTTTGAAAGATTGAGCTCTTTATACAGATCAAAATTGCCGAGAATCGCAGCGCTATTGAAGGAAATATCAA
>DHQK01000230.1 GCA_002411085.1 Marinilabilia sp. UBA5340
TATTTTTCGTACATTCGTCAAAGTTTTCAATCATTTCGTCACAGAATAACGCCCAGGTAACCAGGCAACAACCACCAGGTTGTTCCGCAAAGCAGTACAATATGAAGAAGTATTACCCTTTACTCATCGGTTTATTGGTATTCGTTGCCAATTCGTTTCATGCTCAGGCACAGGAGCCTGTAATAGACAGCTACAATCCTGTTCAGAACGCTTCGGATGTGAATTTAGATGTTGTACTAAAATTAGATTTTAATACAAATATTCAATTCAATTCTACTTCAACCGCTACCTATATCAAAATTGTGGAGACCGACTATCCAACAAACGAAGTATTTAGCTCTCTTATCGTTAACGGATCTCAATTTATTGGAGAAGTTAGTACCAGTGCAGACACATTAATTATATCTCCGGCTTTAAACGATCTTTCTCCTGAAACTCAATACTCAGTAATTATCGATGCAGGAGCTGTTGAAAATGCAGATGATGCAACTCCGTTCTCCGGAATTGACGATACCAACCTCCAATGGCGCTTTACTACAGTGTCGCGTCCGTCGCTCAATACGCTTTCTCCCTTACACAACGCCACGGGTGTCACAGGGCTACAGGAGCTCACGCTTACTTTTGAAGAAGCCGTTTCATTAGGAAGCAATAAAAACCTTTCCATATACAAATCGGATGGCACGCTGTTTCAAACAATAAATACCACAGCAGATGCTGGCCTTATTTCTATTGCTACCGGAAATTATGATGTTTCAGTCAGCCATAATGCTCTGACAGGCGATCAGAGTTATTATGTGGATGTGGATGAAGGTTTTGTCGTTGCACAATCAAGCGGTGTAGGCTCTGCCCCCATTGACGGAGCCTCCAAATGGTCTTTTACAACTGATGCTGCACCCGCCATTTTTTCAACCTCCCCTTCAGGAGCTCCTTCAGGGGTTCATGGTGACAAAACACTGATTTTAACCTATGCCGAGGATGTCACCCTCCAAAGCAATAAAAACATCACTATTTATTACAACGATGGAACGGTATTCCAAACCATCAATACTGATAATACCACCCTTGTAACTTTCGACAGTGGCACCAACGTCCTATCCATTGATCATGACCGGTTCTCCGGCAGCCAAAGCTATTACATCAACACCGATGAAGGGTTGGTGACAGCCAACGACAACAATACAGGGGCCAAGGCTATTACCGGCACCAACACATGGTCATTTACCACAGCTTCTGCACCCATCTATAGCATTGAAGCACCTGCAGATGATGCTACCTACATATCTGCAGATCAAGCGTTGATTATCTCCTTCAGTGAACCGGTTGAATTGCAGGCTAACAAAAATCTTACGGTTTTCAATGATGATGCATCCGTATTTCAGACTATCAATACCACTTCCGAGAGTGGACTCTTCACTTTCAATGCCACTAACGATACTGTTACCATCAGCCATTCTGCTTTTACCGGAAGCTCATCGTATTACATTAACATTGAAAAAGCACTTTTCCTCTCCGAAAGCACAGCCATCGGAACGGATGAATTAACAGAAACAAACAACTGGAACTTCACAACAGCAAATACTCCATACATCAGTAGCTTTTCTCCTGACGGTGAAGCAGACGTAGCAGGAAACCGGTTATTGCAGCTCAACTTCAGTGAGAATATAGCATTGGGAAGCAACAAAAACCTCTACATTCACAGAGCCGGCGACGACCAGCTGTTTCAGACCATTAACACAACCAGTGATCCCGGATTTTTCAGTGTAACAGATACATCCCTTGAAATTTCTCACGATCCTTTATGGGGAAATACCTCCTTCTACATTCTTGCCGATGAAGGACTTGCTGTTTCGGCGACTACTTCGGTGGCAGGAGAAGGAATCAGTGATCCGGCAACCTGGACTTTCAGTACCACCAATGGGCCTGCTGCACAATCTTTCACCCCTGCAGCATTATCCACAGGAGTATCTATCTCTGCACCATTTCAAATCACCTTCAATGAAAATGTCTTAGTTGGAACTTCCGGAAACCTGAATATTCATTTTTCTGCAGATAATACTGTTCAGGAATCCATTGCTTTTGACAGTGGAAATATTACCACCACCAATGACGTAATCACTGTCAACCATTCCGGCCTCCAGCCCGAAACCGACTATTACATTACGATAGATCCTACGGTAGTTTTATCCTCAAGCACGGGAACTCCGTGGAATGGAATCAGTGATCAAAGCTGGAGTTTCACCACCGCAACTGCTCCTACAGTTACGGGATACAACCCCCTGGACGAGGAAACGTCGGCCCCCGTTAATCAACCCCTGATTCTTACCTTTTCGGAAAACATAAAAAGAGGCTCTGCCGGAACTATTCAAATCAGGAAATCAGATGACACCCCTTTCGAGACGCTGACGTACGATGATCCCAAACTTACATTCAGCAGCAATGAACTTCAGATTGATCATACTTCATTATCGTCCGAAACATCCTACTTTGTAAAGATTGATAATGGGGTTATACGCTCGGCTGCTACCGATGTCCCTTTTGCCGGAATTTCGGATCAGACCACCTGGAATTTCACCACTGCGGCACCACCATCCATTGACTCTTTCACGCCCATAAACCAGAGTACCCTGACCGCTGCTGATCAGACCATCAGTATCACGTTTAATGAACCAATTGAACTTGGAAGCAGTGGTTCTTTCCGCATCAGATATGGAAACAGTAACAACACACGTTTCCAGACTGTTGCAGTGGATGACACAGAACTCATCGATATCACAAACAATACGGTAACCATCAGTCACCTGAATTTTACTCCCGACACGACCTATTTTGTTCTGATAGATCAGGGTTTTATAAAATCAACCAACAGCGGAGTAACCTTTTCCGGAATTCAGGATACCACAGCATGGACTTTTACTGCCCCTTCAGGGCCAGCCATCTCAAACTATGAACCGGCCAACGGAAGCAATGACATTCCTGTTGATTCGGAATTAACATTGACTTTCACGGAGAATATCGCACGAGGAACTGGAAACATGATTGTACATTATCAGGATGGAAGCGATGCTGTAACCGTTGGAGCGGGTTCCACCACCAACCTCACCATCAGTGGCACCACCCTCCGGTTCCCGAATCTGGCACTTCCCCATGAAGAGACTGTCTATATTACTATGGATGAAGGATTTGTAATATCTTCCACCACCGGATTTGCTTTTGCAGGCATCAATGACCCTGCAGAATGGGGTTTTACCACACTCCCGGAACCACCAGCCTGGGCCAATGGATATCCTTTTTTCAGTTTGCAGACCACAAGCACCATTAATCTGGATCTTCAAACTACACGTGATGCGGATTATTACTACGTCATCACACAAGGCTCTTCGCAACCCACAATCACCGAAATTATGTCCGGTGAAAAAGCAGGGGGAGGTAGTGCACTCTCCTCGGGCTCTGGTACCTTAACCGCCAACACACTACTCACCCACGAGAATATCGATATTTCAGGCCTGGCTACAGGAGCCAACTATTACATGCATGTGGTGGCCAAAAACCCGGACAAAGAATTGTTTTCCAGCATCGCCACTATTGTGATAGATAAGGTAGCCCCCGTTACCACCATCAGTCCTGTGGATGGAACCAATCATTTCCCTGAGAGTGGTATTATACGCATCTCATTTGACGAAACCATTTACAACGATCTGGGCAATCGTATTGATGCCTCCAACATTAATGCCTTGGCAGATCTGGCCTTGACAAGTGACGGCAGTCCTGTTTCATGCACTATCACCATCGACACATCGGGTACCGAAATTACAGTGACTCCTGATACCAAATTGGATCCGGTAACAGGATACACCATCACCATGCAACCGGTATATGACCATGCAGGAAATGGTCAGTCAGGAGCATCTGCCGCCACATTCTCTACGGACAAGTTAAACATCTGGACAGGGAACGGCAATGTATCAGACTGGGGCGATACCAACAACTGGAGTACTGGGGCCTTTGTGAACAATACAAGCATTGAAGTTCCCTCGACCGTTTCCAACTTCCCGGAAGTGGCTGCCAATCTCAATGTTTACAATGTAAACCTTGAGCCGGGAACGGCTTTGTCGCACTCCTCAGGAACACTGACAGTAAACGGGGAATTCCGACTGCAATCCTCCATTACTGCCAATGCCTCCTACATCAACACAGGAGGCAATCTGAATGTTAATAATGATAGTGTGAAGATTGAACAGCACATAACAGGTATTGAAAACACCTACTACCTGAGTTCACCAGTATCCGGTGCCACCAAAAGCAACATCGGTCTGGACAATCAGATATTTCGCTATAACAATGCTACCGACAGCTGGGTGGAAATGGGAAATTCAGAAAACATGCAGCCGGGAGAAGGATATGTAGGCAAAAGCTCTCAAAACCTCCTGTTTTCAGGAGCAGTAACCACCGGCACTCAGGTTATTGACCTGGTACGTTCCACCGCCGGACTTGGCTGGAACCTGATAGGAAATCCTTTTTCCGCCTCTATCAACTGGGATGCTGTTTCCGGAATCACCAAAAGCAATATTGTAGATGCTTTCTGGATCTACCTGGACGATCAGGGCGGTTACGGAGCATACAATGACAACTCCGGTATGTCTATCAACATCTCTGATCCCAAAATTCCATCAAATCATGCATTCTGGGTCAAAGTAGTTGAGGGGGAACCTACCGATACAGGCTCTGTCACCATCACCCCTGAAGCACTGGAAATCAACACCAACAGCTATCTCAAGTCGACCTCCAAAACAACATTCCCCGGTTTCAAACTGGCCGGCATTTCTGATGCCGGAACAGATGAAACAGGAGTCCTTTTTATACCTGATGCATCGCTGGGGAATGATAAATATGATACGGATAAGATGAAGGCCAACAATCCGGATCTTTTACAATTATTCACCTCAGATACCAGCAACAAGCGTCTGTGCATCAATGGACTGCCAGACAATGGCAACCGGGAGGTTTCACTTGGCTACATCGCCGGTAAAGCAGGTAACTACACAATTAAAATGCAGGAAAACTATCTGCCGGCCAACCAATACCTGGTGCTCGAGGACCACCTGAACAATGTAGAACATAACCTTTCTCAAAGCGATTACCAGTTTATTGTAAATGCAAAAGGTACTTCTACTGATCGTTTTACCCTTAAAGTAGCCGAATCAGTTGCAACATCCATCAATAAAACACCTGAAAAACAAACGGATAGATGCAAAGTGTTCACACAATATTCAAAAATTGTCATCGAAGCACCCAATGTTCAGAACCTCAGATATCATCTCAACGATTTGGGCGGACGAACACTGGAAACAGGCAAACTAAATCCTGGTTCTACACATTACATCGATACGCCCAATACAGGTATATATGTAGTCACAATTCTGTCTGATGATGGGAAGGAACAGCATAAAGTGGCGGTAGAGTAATTCAGAAAAATAAAAGACTGAGAATAAGATAAAGGTTAAGGAATTCTTTTGAAAAGAAGATTTTCTTAACCTTTACTTTTTATAAGCTTTGATGAAGCTGATATCAGGACTGCGCTTTCGATAATTTTTTCTATTCTTAATTAACTCTGTGCTACTCTCCTGATAAACCGGGACAAGATGTGACGTACTCTCACCTACCCCTCGTTTCCGAACGAGGGGTTTTTCACCTCTCGTCTCCTGACGAGTCATCAAAAGCCCAAATAGGCGTAACAAAATGTTGAAATGTAATCAATTTCGCCCCTGAAAGGAGCAAATTTAAGTAGCTTCCATACCTGTTGCCCATCTGCGTCCATCTGTGCCATCTACGGATTCTAAAACCTTGATTAGCAACCTCTGTGGGGCTCGGTGCTCTCTGTGGTTAACCCCCGTCAAAAAACAAATCTGTCACCCCGCCGGGGCTTTATCTTTTTTATTATAAACATTCGTTCTACCATACTGCCGCCCTGCCGGGGCTCATCCACGATGGAACGCAGGATTAAAACAATATCCAATTTAACATATAGATTGAGAAATAAGGTCATTGCGGGATGGCGTTTACCTCACCTGCCTCTCGTTTCCGAACGAGGGGTTTTTCATCTCTCTTCTCCTGATGAGTCATTAAAAGCCCCCCATGTAGAAAAGAATGTTGAGATGTATCCTCTGTTCCTAAAGTATTCCAGTCCTTTAATCATAAATCCACAACTTATAATGATCCATCCCCCTCCTTGGGAGGGATTGGATGAAGCTTCCATCCCCCTCTTTGGAAGGGGCCAGGGGAGACCTTTTTTTTCTATCTTTGCAAAAAACACCCGCATTGAAAAAAGATTCCATCAAACCAAAAGCGCTCGACATCATTGGTACAGCCTGTCGGGATTATCTTCAAAACCCCGACAAAAATCTCAGCATTGAGGTCTGGAGCAACATCGCTGAAACCGATATTATTCCGGTACATTATCTCTTTCGCCCTTTTGAAGAGATGCCTGCATTGGAGCAAAAAGCATTGCAGCAGTGCCGCGGAAAAGTCATGGATATTGGTGCTGGTGCCGGTTCGCATGCTTTGTGGCTTCAGGAACAGAACATAGAAGTCACCGCCCTCGAAATATCCCCGGAAGCCTGTGCGGTAATGCAACAACGGGGGATAAAAAACATCCTTCAGGAAGACTTTTTTGTCCTCGCAGAAGAGGATAAATACGACACCCTTCTGATGCTCATGAATGGCATAGGCATCGTGGGCACCACCAACCGGTTAAAAGAATTTTTCTCTGTCGCACGAAAGCTACTCAATCCCGGTGGTCAGATATTGGTGGACAGTTCGGATTTGCGTTACCTCTTTCTTCAGGACGATGGCAGCATTCTCATCAACCTTAACAACAGTTACTACGGTGAGGTAGAATACCGCATGAGTTACAAAGGATGCAAAGGACGGCGCTTCCCATGGCTTTTTATCGACGACCAACTATTGCAATACCACGCAGAAAAAAACGGTTTCCGGTTTGAACGCATCGCTGAAGGGGAGCATTATGATTATCTGGCAAGATTGACGGTAGCTACCTAAATCTTGTGAATTGCGCATAAAAATAATTACTCTGTGCAACCCGGTTCCTGAAAGGGGCGAATTTAAGTAACCCCGGATGCAGTCCGGGGATAAAGAAACCCATCACATAAGGTCCCCGAAAGGAACCAACAGGAGCAAATAGATTCTCATTCGTGAATAAACATACGACACCTTCAGCGTCGGTTTCTTTATTATCAGATCTTCTATAAAC
>DHQK01000202.1 GCA_002411085.1 Marinilabilia sp. UBA5340
AAACGAGTCCCGAAACTTCGGGACGAGTTCCCCCGATAGATCGGGGCAGACTATCAGACCAATAACTTAGATAAATTTTATACTAATGAAACGAGCATGACAAGGGATGTCACAAAAGACAATGTATAAATTCCTTGCATGCGAGTTCCATCCGACCTTGAAAAATTAATTTTATACGGATGAATAAAAACTATGAGTTTATTCTCTGTGTAAATTTAAACAGTTTCTTTGTTACCAGGAAATAAGTAGAAAAAACAAAAACTTATCAGTTCAGACAGTCATTTCCTTTATTCCTTTGGCAAAATTTTTACCGAGATCCCCTTGATGGTCTGCCAGCCGGATGCATCGGTAAGCCTGACCATAAAGTGGTAATCACCGGTATCCACATTTTCAGGGACAAAAATCTCAACCGCTGCATTATAAGAAGCATTCCCTGATGGAATATTATATTCCTCAATAAATTGAAAAGGATTTACAGGCTCCTTATCAGGTTCCATCTCACAGTCAACAACGTCGGTACTATGGGTATGATGATCAAAGTTGTTATGAGCCTCCAGGCTAAAAGCCCCCAGCTCTTCATTATCGTTAAAAACAGCCCGAAACATAAAAGATTCTCCAGGGTGTAAAACCGAACAATTAACCGGAAATGCATCATCTCCTGACATATCAATCACCGGATAAACATCGTCTTTATCGTCACTACAGCCTGCAATAGGCCATGCCAACAGCATCAGAAAAAACCATTTCCAAACATTGCTGCTCTGGATGATTTGTTTTTTTCGCATCATATTAATGTTCATGGTTATGTTCATGATTCGGATCGTATATCACATCAAAATTTGCTTCTTCGGCAGAAAGATTGCCCTCCATATCGGTCACTGAAAGATGCAGATGATATTCTCCTTCTTCGGCGTGGTCGGGCACATCAAAATGCTGATGAAGTATACTGTTTTTCAACCCGGAAAAGCCGGTTGTAAAAGTCGTATCCACCTCCCATGATTCATGTTGATCTGCCTCTTCTGCTGTATAATCATGTTCTCCTTCCGGATGAATAATAAGCCTGAGAAAATCTATTTTCGCTTCGGCAACAATAGCTGCATTTATGTGCAAATCATCACCGGCATAAGCAACACCACTGTTCTCATAACCGATCTCGGTAATCTCAATTTCCGGCGCACTCACCTCATCATCCTCACAGGATGAAAAAAGAAAAAGCGAAGCCACCAATAAACTCACAAAAATCCTCATGATCTAAGTTTTAAATTAAAATGAAACATTAACTGATAAAATAAAGTTACGTCCAGGTCCGGGCGCCTCAATCAAACGGTAAAAACTGGTATGATCAAGATACCTTACATTAAAAATGTTACGAACCTGAAAACCCCAATTGATCTGCGCAGCCCCCCACCGACTGGATGCCCCAGCTATAAAAGATGTAACTCCGTATCCCGGTGTTTTCTTTTCGGGTGGTACAATTTCATTCTGATCGGTTACCAATCGGTACTCTCCTTTCAGCGTTACACGATTCAACTCCCACCAGGCAGGAATATTGTATTCCAGAGAGAAGTCTGTAGCCCAGGGAGGAGAAAAGGGAAGCGTGAATCCTTCTTTTTCGCCAGTCAACTGTCGCGACCAGACATACTCAGAGGCTACGGCTCCTTCCAGTCTTTCCGTCATTCGATACCGAAACAGGAACTCTCCCCCCGCTCTAAAAACTTCATTTTCCCGGTACTTAAACTTTTGTAATCCCTGTTGATAACCAGCTTCGGGGCCTAAAAAAATATAATTGGGAAACCAGGCAACAAACGGGTTTAACTCTATACTGAAATGATTGTTTTGAAAACCTGCAGCGGCATCGAACTGCCACGACACTTCGGGAGAAAGAGAGATATTCCCCTCTTCGTAGCGATACATGTGGTAATTCATCCCGTTTGCTGCCAATTCCTTGGGCATGGGCATGCGGAATCCATTCCCAAAATTCATTTTTAAGAAATAATTGTCGCGCTGATAATTGGCTCCTAATGCCCAGCTGACAAAATGAAATTCCCGGCCGGCATCGGGGGCCCGGAGGATATACTTATCGCCATTTTCACCCGGAGTAACAAACCAATCGCGGTAGGCTTCGATTTCAATTTCCGAATAATCGAAACGAATACCCGCATTGACAACCCAGGGTGGTTTCAGGTAGATTTTATCATGCACATACAATCCTGTTTCAATGCTCCGAAAGGCAGGGATAATAAATCCCCATCCATCAATTTCATTATCCTGATGCTCCAGATCTCCTCCCACGGTCAAATTATGGCGTCCCATTTCGGGCAGCCTCCAACGTGCATTCACACTCCCGGTTTTCTTCTGAAACCAACGTTCCAGATTGTCCGGAGGCTTTGGCATGTATCCATGAGCCACTGCTTCGGAAAACTCTTCCCGTAAATTATGCTGCCAGCCTGCATTAATTTGAACCTGATGATTTCCAAAATGCAGGGTGGTATTGTTAATAAATTTGCGGTGAACCACCTGTTGATAAGGCAGATCAATTGTACGCGATGACCTGTCATAATCAATGGAAGAAGCCCTGATCTCCAGTCCGTGTGCGTTGGCAAAAAATCCGCTCTTGGATTTCAGCTGACTGACCGAAATCCTGCTTGTAAATTTCTCTGAAGCCCATCCCATTACCAGATTACCGCTATTTTCAAAGCCGGCAGTATTGCGCATTGCACCATCCTTTAGCCGGAAATAATAGGAATAGTATTCTATGCTGTCGGCCGGAACACGATAATCGGCATAATCGACCATGGAAGCCCTTCCTGCCACAAAAAAATGGTCCCATCTTTGAAAGAAAGTCACTGATCCGCCCAGTGATTGATTGTTACTTTTACCAGTTAGATCGAACTCCAAACCAGAGGTGTGTTGCCCCGGTATTGAAAAATTCCGAAGATCGATCACTCCTCCAATAGCGCCAGAACCATACATTAGCGACGCAGGCCCTTTAATTACTTTGAGACTTTCGATTCCATACTGATCAATCTCCAGTCCATGATCTGCTCCCCATTGTTGCCCCTGATGCGCCACCCCGTTTTCGGATACCACCAACCGGTTAAACCCTAATCCCCGAATTAATGGTTTAGATTGTCCTGAACCTATATCGATGGAACTGATTCCTGGCAGTCGCCTGAGTGTTTGCATCAAACTTCCGGAACGATTTTCTTCCATAAACTGACGATCGACCACGGCTACACTTCTGGAATCCTCCCGGTTCAAAAGATCCTGATAATAACCTTCTACCACAACTTCTTCAAGCGAATGGTCTTGTCGTGTCAATGTGACATGCAAAGGCTGCTGCTCACGGATATCAATTTCCTTGACCCAGGTCTCGTAGCCCAGAAAAGAAACTTCCACCACATAAATCCCGGGAGTAAGGTGATCCAACCTAAAACGCCCATCTTCCCCGGATACCGTAGCACGTCCGGAAGTTCCGACCTGAATAACTGCTCCTGGTAGCGGGTCATTGTGCTGACAGGTTACCACTCCGGTGAGCGATAAATCAGATTGTGCCCCCAACTCCAGACTTATCAGCAAGAAAAAAACACTTAGCAATAGCCCTTTTTGCATCATCCTCCAAGTCAAAGCAATTCCAGGTTTCCTCATTTCAATTGACTATTGCATTGATCACAAATTCCACGTATTACTAAGTCATGCTCTTCGTCCACAAATCCGGAGGGAAGATCCAGTGTTTGCACTTTGATACTTTTCAAACAATACAAATGATGGCATTGGCGACAAAAGAAATGGGCATGATCCACCTGATGATGGTGTCCGTTCTCGCAGTTATTCAGGGCGTATTTCACCATCACATTGTCTGCTACAATACGATGAATAATGCCTGCACTGCTAAGCGTTTGAACACTTCGGTAAAAAGTAGCACGATCGTACAACTCTCCCATTCGTTCTTTTATCTCATTTTCTGAAAGCGGAACTCGGGCCTCCTGCATAGCTTGAATTAAAGCGACGCGCGGCGTTGTTTTCTTCACCTGGTGATGATCCAGGATATCGGATGCTGTCATATTTTTGCTTTTTTGAAGAAATCAAAGTTAATGAAATAACAATTCATTTGAAACATTGTTTCATTTGATTGGTTTTTTCTTAAATTATTTATCCCAAAATAGTCTAAAATAGAAACACACTTCATAACGCTTTAGCGGAACCCTAAAACCAGCAAAAGATTGATTAACTTAGGAGTTGATTTTTTGAAAAATCATTACACACACAACAAAACCAATAAAAACATGTATCAAACAAAGAAAACATCGATGATCCTTTTGGGAATAGCAGCCCTCATATCCACGGCTTTTATGCCCAATGACGACTGGACAAATCTGCTGGACAAAGACCTGTCCCAATGGGAGATGTATCTAAGCTACAAACATCAGAACCATTATGACGGAAGTGAACCCCGCGACAGCAGCGGAAATATCATTGCTCCCATTGGCTATAACAAAAATGTAAACAACGTTTTTACCGTAATCGAAAAAGAAGGCAAACCCATTTTGAAAATATCGGGCGAATATTACGGCTGTGTCTTCACCAAAGAATCCTTTAGCAATTATCACCTGACACTGAAAGTAAAATGGGGAGAAAAAAAGTGGGAACCCCGACTGGATAAGTTACTCGATTCGGGTCTGCTTTATCATTCCAATGGCCCGGCCGGAGTCGACTATTGGCGATCGTGGATGCTTTCTCAGGAGTTTCAGATAATGGAAGGTCACACAGGTGATTATTGGGCCATCGGAAACACAGCCATCGATGTAAGAGCTTTCCCCCAGGAGGGAATGATGAATTCTGTGGCTGGTCACGATCAACCCTTTATCTCCCTCGGCGGAAATAGCGGCAGAGATGCTTTTTGTCTGCGAAGTGCCAATCATGAAAGTAATCCCGATGAGTGGACCACTCTTGAGCTCGTATGCTTTGAAGGGAAAAGCCTGCACATCGTCAACGGGAATGTGGTAATGGTACTGCAAAATTCCAGGGAAATGACAACCAATGGTTCGCAACCTCTGGATAGTGGCAAAATCCAAATTCAAAGTGAAGCTGCAGAAGTTTATTTTAAAGACATCAAATTAAGACCAATCCAGCAGTTACCTGCACAATACAAAGCACTTTTCAAATAACCATAAAATTGCCTTCAAAGGTTCCCACATGGCTGTTCTTTTTTGGCATTGGCCATTCTTTGGTTTTTGAAAGATCGATTCTTCACTAAAATCTGAATGACAAAGCTTACTTTTTGGGGATTTTTCACCTTCTAAGATCCATTGCGTCAGACCTTCACTAAAGCCCATTTTGAACACCAGTTTCGGACATCATAGTCTTATATTTTCCTAATTAAAGAAAAATTTCTATAAATCAACAAACATACGGTCTTATCCGGTGTTTTAACAGTAAATGATCATTTAATCAGGAATAAAAACAAAAGGAAACTATGGTTAAGGAACAAGACCTTCGCAACAAAAAGCAGGTTATTGTTGTAGGAGGAGGGTTTGCCGGGCTACAGCTGGCCCGCAACCTGGACAGACATCTATTTAATGTATTATTGATTGACAAAATCAATCATCACCAGTTTCAACCACTTTTTTACCAGGTCGCTACTTCGCAGATTGAGCCGGCCAGCATTTCGTTCCCATTCAGAAACATTTTCAAAAACAGATCGCACATCCAGATACGGATGGCTGAATTACTCAAAGTAAACCCTGAAGAACACAGCATCACCACAACTATCGGCGACTTCCCTTACGACTATTTGGTACTGGCGACTGGATGCAGAACCAATTATTTTGGAAATTCCAATATTCAGAAGAATGCATTTTCGCTGAAAACCACGTATCAATCCATCACCATCCGCAATCATATCCTGACTACGTTTGAAAAAGTAATTGCAGCCCCAAAAGAAGACCGTGAGCGAATGCTGAATCTTACCATTGTAGGCGGGGGCCCCACAGGAGTGGAACTGGCAGGAGCTTTTGCAGAGATAAAAAAAGAAATCCTCCCAAAAGATTACCACGACATCGATCTCTCCAAATTCACCATCCGCCTGGTCGAAGGGAGCAATCATGTGCTCAACAACATGAGCAGATCATCGGGCGAAGCAGCCGAGAAATACCTCAGGAAAATGGGTGTTGTTCTACTCAAAAACACCTTTGTGAAAGATTACGATGGAGAAAATCTCACCCTCAGCTCAGGCGAAACCATCAAATCAGCGACCGTTATCTGGGCGGCAGGCGTTACAGGTCGAAAAACCGAAGGAATTCCCGCAGAGGCCATTACCCGGGGAAACCGAATTATGGTAGACCGTCAAAACAAAGTGCAAGGCTCTGACAATATTTTTGCTGTGGGCGACATTGCTAATATGGAAACGCCCAACTATCCCAACGGACACCCGCAGGTTGCCAATGTAGCCATCAACCAGGCGCGCTTACTGGCTCGAAATCTAAAACGAATTGTACAAGGGAAACCGGTAAGCGATTACACATACAAAGATCTTGGTTCCATGGCCACAATCGGGCGAAACAAGGCAGTGGTTGATCTTCCTTTTATTCGGTTCAAAGGCTATTTTGCCTGGCTGGTGTGGATGTTTTTACACCTCATGCTCATTCTGAGCGTCCGCAACCGGCTGATCATCTTCATTAATTGGGCCTGGTTGTACATTACCAAAAACACCTCTCTGCGCTTGATTTTAACATCCGGAAAGAACACCAACGAAACTCAATAATCAGGCTTACTGTCGACACCACGCTACTATTTCATCCACATGAATTTGAGTGGTATTGAGAACCGGTAAACCATAATAATTATCCTCAGGCAGAATCAGTGGCAATTCGGTACATCCCATAATGATACCATCAATGCCACTGGTCTGCTTCATTTCGAGTATGATTTTTTCCAGCTCATTTCGGGTGGTATCTTTAAATACTCCCAACTCAATTTCAGAAAAAAGCTTTTCATGTACAAATTCTCTGGCCTTCTTAGCTGGCACTTCAATATCCATTTCCAGCTTGCTAAAACCATCATGAAAGAAATTATGATTCATGGTAAATCCAGTCCCTAACAACCCCGGGCGCTTCAACCCTCTGCGACGGGCTTCCCGGGCAGTGGCCTCCACAATACTTAGCATCGGAACCCCCACCCTCCCGGCCAACTCTTCAAAGAAGAGGTGCGGTGTATTGGCTGTAAGTGCGATGAAATCTGCACCTGCACCCTCCAACTTATTCAGCTTTCCGGCCAGGTAGTCAATTGCCCCCTGATTGTCCGAGACTTGCATCATTCCCAGTACTTTCGATAGATTTATGCTGTAAATAATAATATCCGGATAATCCAGCTTTCCACTATTCGATTGCTTAAAAGCATCGATAATCCCTTCATAGTATTCCACGGTAGACTCGGGGCCCATCCCGCCTATCAGACCAATTTTTTTCATATTTTCTCTTTTGGTATAAATATAGCGAAATCCTCTTATTTCATTAAGCTACCCCTTTACGGGACGAAACAAAAACAGCCACTCAACATTAAACACTCCCGCTTTGTTAACTTAAAATCATACTAAAAACCAAATCATGGAAAATCAATTCAATAAATACAGTCGGCTCATCACCCAGGACGAGAGTCTGCCTGCAGCCCAGGCCATGCTTTATGCCATCGGAATGAGCGAAAACGATCAAAAAAAAGCACAAGTAGGAATTGTCAGCACCGGTTTTCAGGGCAATCCCTGCAACATGCATCTCAACGATATTGCAGCGGCAGTGAAGCAGGAGGTAGATAAACAAAAAGAACTGTACGGATTGATTTTTCATACCATAGGAGTGAGTGATGGCATTACCAACGGCACTGAGGGGATGAAATATTCACTTCCTTCCAGGGAACTTATTGCCGACTCTATAGAAACCGTTGTCAGCGCCCAGTTTTACGATGCAGTGATTCCAATCGTAGGGTGCGACAAAAATATGCCGGGAGCCATGATTGCCCTTGGTCGCTTGAACCGGCCGGCCATTCTCATGTATGGAGGTACCGTAAGAAAAGGACAATGGAAAAATAAAGATCTGAATATCGTATCGGCTTTTGAGGCCTATGGAGAACGGCTGAGAGGAAATATCTCTGATTTCGACTATAAAGGCATCATCAAACACAGCATACCGGGAGCAGGTGCTTGTGGCGGCATGTACACCGCCAACTCCATGGCCTCCGCTATTGAATGTATGGGCATGAGCCTGCCTTATACTTCATCCAATCCGGCTGTCAGCCCCGAAAAGAGAGATGAAGCACAAGTGCTGGCAGTAGCAATTAGAAATGTACTTGAAAAAGACATTAAGCCGCGCGACATTATGACTCGTGAAGCGTTTGAAAATGCCATTACGCTCATCATGGCTTTGGGGGGATCTACCAATGCTGTCATCCATCTGATTGCCATGGCCAAATCAGTTGATGTACCGCTCACTATTGATGATTTCCAGAAAATCAGCAACAAAACACCTTACCTGGCCGATCTAAAACCCAGTGGCACTTACCTTATGGAAGACCTGCATAACATTGGAGGCATTCCGGCAGTAATGAAGTTTCTGTTAAAAGAAGGTTTTCTAAACGGAAACCCACTCACTGTAACCGGAAAAACCGTGGGAGAAAACCTGGAAAGAGTTCCTGACCTGCCCCAGGGACAGAAGATAATCGCTCCAATCAAAAAACCTATCAAAAAGAGCGGGCACTTGCAAATATTATACGGGAATCTGGCCAAAGAGGGTGCTGTAGCAAAAATAACCGGTAAAGAGGGGGACTTTTTCAAGGGCCCGGCACATGTTTTTGAAGATGAAAAATCGGCTATTGAGGGAATTGGAAAAGATGTAAAACCTGGCGAAGTCATCGTAATACGAAACAGTGGCCCCAAAGGAGCTCCTGGAATGCCCGAGATGCTCAAACCAACCGGAGCGGTAATAGGTGCCGGACTTGGGAAAGATGTGGCCCTGATTACTGATGGTCGTTTCTCGGGAGGCTCTCATGGTTTTGTGGTAGGGCATATCACCCCTGAAGCCTACAATGGGGGTGTAATCGGACTCTTAAAAGACGGAGATATCATAACAATTGACATCACCAGAAACCTTATTGAAACAGCACTCACAAATGAAGAAATAGAAAACAGAAGAAAAAACAGGAAACAACCTATTGAACATTCGGCAACAGGAATTCTAAAGAAATTCAGAAACACAGTCTCCTCAGCTTCCGAGGGGTGTGTTACCGACAAATAAACCTAAAAATCACTCTTTTCCGGAGAGCAAACGCTCCAAATACACAGAGGCCTCGGGGCTACCTTCTTCAGGAGCCCAGGGGGCAAACTGTTTATCGTTTTCAGGATTATAAGGTCCGTCTTTCACCTCATAAACAACCGTCCCCTTCTCGAGAGATATTGCCGCATGCCACTCCTCCGGAGCGATTTCCACAGCATAATTCCCCTTTTCAGGGTCCAACTCCTGCCTTTGAATTACCTTTCCTGAATCATCAAAAAACAGCATGAGGAGCTTGCCCCTAAGTACAATAAAAACCTCTCGTTTGGCAGGCGATATGTGCCTGTGGGGCCGCACATACGTTGCGGGCTCAAAGGCATTAAGCATTCGCTGCAACAAATCTTCATCCCCATAATGGTAATTCAAATTCTTTCGCCTTCTTTCCGACGTTTTGGCCTGATCGGATAGTTCATTTAGCAGATGGTGATTTATTAACTTCATAAGCTATTTTATAAGCCTGAAATTATAAGGATACCTGTAGGAACGTCCCTCATTAGTTTCCATAATCGCTTTAATCACAAAGATGACAGCAAAAATCACAATAGCAATCAAGAGCGGTATACCAATAAGTATCACACTCAGCGCTCCTGCAATCATAGCTGCAACAGAAACAGTAATCTGGAAATTGAGAGATTCAAGGCCTTCACTGTTTACGTGTGGGTACTCATCCTTCTTGATAAGCCATACGACCAAGGGCCCGACTACGTTTCCAAAAGGGATGATTAATCCGGCCAGCGCAGCCAGATGACAATACATTCCCCAGTTTTTTTCATCGCTTGTCATAATGTTGATTTTACAAGCATCCAATTAAATACAAACCATACAAAAAAGCAACTATCATTCGTGAAAAAATCAGCCTTGGTTTTCTTCAAACTCAAAATCCGGTTGAAATTGTCAAAAAATAGTGGAATTACCTGAAAATTCAATTATGCCAACCAAACATGCAATCATCAACAATTCAAAAAGATATCCGTCTAATCAAAAAAATCAACAGAATCCTCACAGCCGAAAAGACCCCTGGACGTCTTTAGAAAAGATTGCTTACCTGCGCGGCAAAACTTTAGTATTTTTTAGGAGTTTGCTACAAGAAAAAACACATCCCAAAAAAAACATTAACTTTGTAATTCATAAAACCCATATTCAATGCGCTCAACCAGACTAACCATACTGATTGCAGATGACATGGACAGCATTGCTGAGTTCATTAAAGCTCAGCTATGTACGCTCAGTAATGACATCGATTTTCAGCGGGCACGCGACGGATATGAAACCTATCGTTGTGCATTGGAAACAAGTCCGGATATCATCCTGCTTGATTGGGAAATGCCGGAAATTTCGGGCATGGAAGCATTGAGAAACCTTAAACTCAATCCCAAGACTCAGGACATTCCTGTCATTATTATTTCCAGTTTCAGCAGTTCCGACAAAGTGAAAGAGGCGCTGGAAGCTGGTGCGATCGACTACGTGCGGAAACCCATCGAAACCGATGAACTAATTGCCCGCGTCAGTTCGGCAATGACGCTGGCCAATACCTTGCGTGAATTAAAAAAGCAAAAACGACAGCTGGAATCCGAACAGAAAAAGACCCATCGCATCCTAAAAAATATTCTTCCGGCCGAAATAGTTAAATCACTCAAGAATGGGGTGGTTATTCAACCCCGGCCCTACCGCAATGTAACTATCATCATGGCCGATCTGGTCAATTTCACCGAAAAGGCCACCCGAATGTCCCCCCGAAAATTACTGGATGAGCTACGCATTATTTTCACCAAGTTTGATGAAATATCCCAAAAACACAACTGTGTCAGAATAAAAACCATCGGTGATGCCTACATGGGGGTAAGCGGCATGTTTAGCAATTCCAAGGAACACGCCCTCAGAGCAGCTAAGATGGCTTGCGAAATGCGAGAGTTTATCAATGAGCGGAATAAACAAAATGGCATTCAGTGGGAATTGCGCATAGGATTGAATTCAGGAGAAATTATTGCAGGTTTTATCAGCGAACACAATCTCTCTTATGATATTTTTGGAGACAATGTGAATATTGCCGCCCGCATGCAAACATACAGCGGCCCTATGCAAATCAATGTTTCTGAACCCACCCGTAAATTACTTGCTCCACATTACAGCTTTGTCAGAAGAGTACCGCAAAGAGTAAAGGGCAAGGGCATGATCGAAATGTATTATCTTCACAAACCAAAGGAGAATCAAGAAATCAAATCTCAAAAATCCAATGGTGTCAATAATCCATCGGTTTTCCGTGTTTAAAAAGAACAAAGCCGGAAAACAGCAAAATATGTTTTCCGGCCTGTCACATTTTGAGTATTATCTCTGACCTTAATTCTTATCCTTTCTTCTGTAGCGTACGGTATTTTATGCGATGTGGATTGGCATCGCCCAAACGCTTCTTTTTATTCTCCTCGTAATCGGTGTAACCACCCTCAAAGAAATAAACATTAGAATTACCTTCAAAAGCAAGAATATGTGTGGCCACCCGATCCAGGAACCAACGGTCGTGAGAAACAATGACTGCGCAACCTGCAAAATCATCCAATCCTTCTTCCAGCGCCCGCAATGTATTCACATCAATATCGTTGGTAGGCTCATCCAGCAGCAACACATTGCCTTCCTCTTTTAGAGCTATAGCCATGTGCAGGCGGTTCCGCTCCCCGCCGGAAAGGGCATTACATTTTTTCTCCTGATCGCTGCCGGTAAAATTAAACCTGCCAAGATAGGCTCGTGCATTAATTTCCCTGCCTCCCATTTTCAATGTCTCACTCCCTTTGGAAACCACTTCATAAACCGTTTTGTTGGGATCAATATCGGCATGCGACTGATCCACATATCCGACCTTAACAGTTTCTCCAACTTCGAAAGTACCTGCATCCACAGTTTCCTGCCCCATAATCATACGAAACAAGGTGGTTTTACCTGCACCATTGGGCCCAATGACCCCTACAATTCCGTTGCGCGGTAATTTAAAATCCAGGTTATCGAAAAGCAAACGGTCACCAAAAGCCTTGGCTACGTTATGTGCTTCAATAACTTTTTCTCCAAGTCTGGGGCCATTAGGAATAAAAATCTCAAGTT
>DHQK01000236.1 GCA_002411085.1 Marinilabilia sp. UBA5340
AGTGTTTTAACTTCTTTGGTCTTATTTTGCAAAGATATCTTTCCGTTGAGAATACCCCCAGGAATCCCCTGATGGCTTTCATTTTTGTTACTTTTTCTAATTCTGGAATTGTGCGAAATAGTTGAATCCCCGCTATGCAATATTTTTTTCATAGCTGCGCTTCCAGGTAGATTTTTCCTTTGTAATGCTTGCAATATGAAGGTTTATAGCAGAAATATCCAAATTTAAATATTGTATATCTGAAATTAAAACAGCGAAAGAAGGGTGTGCTTTACTTTTGTTTCAAATTGTTTAAAAAAGTCAACAGGA
The DNA here is from genome assembly GCA_002411085.1 of Marinilabilia sp. UBA5340. GTDB lineage: Bacteria > Bacteroidota > Bacteroidia > Bacteroidales > Marinilabiliaceae > Marinilabilia. The sequence continues at coordinate 310 of DHQK01000236.1, forward strand.
GGTAAGAAAGGATTCAAATGAAAAGTGAAATAGTGATTTGTTAACCAGAAAAATTGAGACTATGGAGAACCAAACTTTTTCTTATCAGCGATTAATGGCCACGCTGGGCCAATTAACAAACAGATACCCTTCTGGGGTATTGTTGAAATGATGGGCATGATGTAGTAACCAAAAATTGTAAATGAAAATAAACCAAAATTACAATGAAAAAAAGTAATGAAAATGTGTATCGGGCAACCCCCCTGTCACTAAGCCTGTGGGGCTTTAATCTTAGGAGGGTGGTATTCCTGATGATGTTTTGTATAAGCCTTGGAGCTTTCTCCCAGGATATGAAGACTGTAAGTGGTATTGTTCTTGACGCTCAAGGGGAAACAGTTCCAGGAGCCACTGTTGTGGTTAAGGGAAACACCTCCTACGGGAGTGTTACAGACATCCAGGGACGGTTTAGTCTGAATATTCCCCAGGATGCAAATGTGTTGATTGTATCTTTTGTTGGGATGAAGACTCAGGAGATTGATGTTAGTTCACAAACTACTGTTACCGTAAACCTGGAAAGTGATGCAATTGCCCTTGACGATGTTGTGGTAGTGGGTTACGGACAACAGAAAAAAGCCAGTATTGTTGGCTCTATCACCCAGACAACAGGAGAAGTTCTGGAACGATCCGGTGGTACATCCAGTGTAGGAGCAGCCCTTACCGGTAATCTCCCTGGTGTAATTACCATGTCAAGTTCAGGTATGCCTGGTGAAGAGGATCCTCAGATATTAATTCGTTCGGCCAGTTCATGGAATAATAGCGAACCGTTAGTGCTTGTTGATGGAATCGAACGTCCGTTAGGAAGTGTGGATATTAATTCTGTTGAGAATATTTCTGTATTAAAAGATGCTTCTGCTACTGCAGTATATGGAGTGAAAGGTGCGAATGGTGTAATTCTGGTAACTACCAAGCGTGGTAAAAAAGGAAAAGCTCTTATTGAGGTTGGAGGTGATGTGACCTTGAAGGCTCCTTCAAAATTGCCTAATAAGCTGGATTCCTATGATGCTTTGACCGCCAGAAACAGAGCAGTAGAGCATGAGTTAGGAGTGAATCCGGATTCATGGGAATATATGACTCCCGGGTCAGTAATTGAGAATTATCGGAATCAAACAACTGTAGCCCAGAGAGAACGCTATCCTAATGTTGACTGGCAGGATGCAATCTTTAAGGATTATGCCATGTCGTACAATGCAAATCTTGGGGTCAGTGGCGGTACTGATTTCGTGAAGTATTATGCATCAGCTGACTTTGTTCACGAAGGGGACATTTTTAAACTCTGGGACAATGGACGTAATTATGAATCCGGTTATGGCTATAACCGTTTGAATGTTCGGAGTAATCTGGATTTTCAAATTACCAATAGCACAGTGTTTAAGGTAAATATTGCCGGCTCTAACGGGGAAAAGAAATCTCCCTGGGGACAAACCAATGACTCAGATTGGGCAGTGGCTCAGCAGTGGGCAGGAGCCTATAATATTGCCCCCGATGTATTTCTCCCAAAATATTCAGATGGAGCCTGGGGGTTCTACCCTGATATTTCTAATGTGAGTAACTCGGCAGCTAATTTGGCTGTTGCAGGTAGTATGACCACTACAACTACCCGTATTAATACCGATTTCACATTGGAGCAGGAGTTGGATTTTATTACTGAAGGATTGAACTTCAAAGGACTTGTGGCCTGGGATAATACATTCGTTGAAACTGAAAGAGGTGTTAATGACTTGTTCAATGATCCTCAGTTTAAATGGATTGATCCCGATACAGGTGCTGAGTATTTCAAGCAGGATTTTGAGGCTAATAATAAATTTGATTATATGCAGCCTGTATTATGGAATTCTGAAGCCGGGAATGCAAGATTGACCCAGCAAAAGGTATATTATCAGCTGCAACTAGATTGGTCTCGTAGTTTTGGAAATCATAATGTTACAGGAATGGGGGTATTCACAAGAGAAGATAATACCACCGAAGGATTTGGATATATTCCGATTAAAAGGGAAGACTGGGCTTTTAGAGCTACTTATGATTATAATACTAAATATTTTTTGGAGATTAACGGTGCCTATAATGGATCCGATATGTTTGGTGTAGAGAACCGTTTTTCCTTTTTTAGTTCAGGCGCCCTGGGCTGGATGATTTCAGAAGAATCTTTTATGCAATCTATCGAGTTTCTTGATATGTTGAAATTGAGAGCTTCCTATGGTGAAATTGGAGATGATGGATTTAGTCAGAGTGCTGAAGCCTTAGGGCTTTATAGAACGATATGGGCTTATGGTGGCGTTACTACCATGGATTTAAATCAGGGAGAAAGCCCTTATACCTGGTATCGTGAGTCAGCTTTAGGAAATCCTGATGTTCAGTGGGAAACAGTTAAGAAACTCAATTTTGGAGCTGACTATGCGGTTTTAAACGGACTCTTGGCTGGTAGTGTTGATGTCTTTCAGGATAAACGTGAAAATGTTCTGATTTATGGAGAAGACCGTTCGGTACCTTCTTATTTTGGTGCTAATCCTCCGGCTGCCAACCTGGGAGAAGTTCATGTGAATGGATATGAAGCCGAATTGCGAATCAATAAAGTATTGCCTAACAGGCTTCGTTTGTGGTCTAATATAAGCTGGACACACGCTGAAAATGAGGTGATACAAACCGAAGAGCCTGAGCTCCTGCCGGATTATCAGAAAGATGCAGGGTATAGTATTGATCAGAACAGATCTTATATCGATGCAGGTTTTGTAAATACTTATGATGAACTATATGCTACTACTCCCCATGATACCAATGATGAATACAAATTGGTAGGTGATTATAAAATCGTTGATTTTAATGGAGATGGAGTAATTGATAATGAGGATCAGGTTCCTTATGGATATTCCAATTCACCGCAAAACACATATAATTTAACGGCCGGTTTTGAATGGAAAGGATTCAGTGGTTTTGTGCAGTTTTATGGTGTAAATAATGTAACGAGGTATGTGCCGCTAAACAGCTTCGGAAGTCAGTTGAATAATGTTTATGATATAGGCTCCTGGTGGTCTCAGGATAACCCTGATGCAGACATGGTGGTGCCACGCTGGTTGTCCACTCCAAGCTATCATTCCGGGACACAGTTTCTTTTTGATGGTTCTTATGTAAGACTGAAAAATGCAGAAATAGCCTATACTTTTAACAATAATGGCTGGATTAAGCAAGTTGGGTTTCAGTCTTTGAAAGTTTTTGTTAACGGAAACAATTTGTGGGTTTGGTCGGATATGCCTGATGACCGTGAGTCGAATTTTGCCGGCGCAGGAGGTCAGGGTGCCTATCCCATGATGAGAAGATACAATTTTGGCGTAAAAATAACTTTGTAAAATATGAAGGAAATGAAAGAGTTATATAAAACACTTTTGTGGGGAAGCATATTGACGGTGATGCTTTTTGGTATTACCTCTTGTGAAGACTACCTTGAGAAAGAAGAAGAGGCATTGGTCTCTGAGGAAGTGGCGTTTAAGAATTTTAGAAATTTTCAGGGATTTGTTGAGGAGATTTACAATTGTATTCCTGACAAACAGAAATCATATTGGACTACCTCCTGGAACTGGGGTGAGGACGAGATAATGAACCCCGCTGCCGACTGGCACATGGTAAATCAGGTCGATATTGGCAATTTTTGGGCCTGGCAGGCAGGTCGAATGGCACAAAATGGTAGTTGGCTCGATAAGGATAATGCAGATCCCACATCTACTGATAAATTTAATCATGCTATATGGCCCCATGCCTGGTATTCTATACGTAAGGCAAACATAGGACTGGCCAATCTTGATTTGATGACCGATGCAACAGCTGAAGAAAAAGATTTGATTGCCGGTCAGTTGTATTTCTTCCGTGCCTGGTGGCATTTTCAATTAATGCAGTATTTCGGAGGAATGCCATATATTGAAGAAGCACTGCCCGCCGGTGAGCAACTTACGCTGCCGCGCATGAGTTATCATGAGTGTGCCGATAAGGCCGGAGCCGATTTGCGAAAAGCTGCCGATTTATTACCAATTGACTGGAATAACACCCGTCCCGGTAGCCAGACCTCAGGAAAAAATCAGCTTCGGGTAAATAAAATCATGGCCCTTGGCTATTTAGGCAAAAACTACCTGTGGGCAGCAAGTCCACTGATGGAAAATGGAGCACAGACTGGCGGAAGTCTGACTTATGCTTACAACACAGATTATGCATCCAAAGCTGCAGAAGCTTTTGGTGAATTGCTGAACCTGGTGGAAAGCGGACAAACTCAGTACTCTTTGGCTGAATTCAATTATGAGGACATATATAATCATAAAGCAGCTTCGGGTGCAACTTCCAAATTCAGTGATATATTTTATACAACTGGTCAGAACTGGTTGATGCCAGGTTCTACGGAAGCAATCTTCCGGGGGCCTTCATCTGATGCCAACGGAAGTAACTGGGGAACATCGAAAACTTTCGGCCCTAAAGTGCAGGGACTTGTTGAGCATGACAATATCATTCATCAGCCTACTGCCAATTATGTGAATTATTATGGTATGGCTAATGGTCTTCCATTGGATGATCCGGAATCAGGTTTTGATCCAAACTTCCCATTCAAGGATCGTGATCCTCGCTTCTATCATGATATTGTTTTTGATGGTTTTCAGTATGTAAATGGATCCATGCCTGCAGATATGGAGTATCTCAGATATGCAGGCCTTCATTCAGACGGTACTATGCGCCAGGCTAGCAATGGAAGCCGCACAGGATATTTCATTCAAAAACTGGTTCCCCATACGGCTAACAAATATGATGGAATTTACAACTGGTCAGGAAATCTCCATGTTTACCTTCCCTATATGCGGTTGGGCGATATTTATTTGATGTATGCCGAAGCAGCTGGTGCAGTTGGTGGGGCAACTTACAGTGCCTCCAATTTTTCAAAATCAGCTGAGGATGCCATTAATACATTACGTGACCGTGTTGGTGCCGGGCATGTTGCAGCAGCCTTTACCGGAAGTACAGAGTTGTTTCTTGATGAAGTGCGTAGAGAACGGGCGGTTGAATTGTCTTTTGAAGGCTTTAGGTTTAATGACTTGCGCAGATGGTTGTTGCTGACAGAGGAGCCTTACAATATTAAGACGTCTCAGGAATTTGAACGGGTAGAGGATGTTTCTTTCTTTGAAGAGAATGATCCCCGGGATGCCAGGGTGTCCAACTTCCGCGAAGAGGTAATACTGACCCGCCAATTTGGGAAAAAACACTATTGGCTTCCGCTGAAGGTTTCTGATACTTCGATGTATCCTGAATTCGAACAGAATCCCGGATGGTAAATCAAAAAAGAAATGTAGTGTAATTTATCAAAGAAATAAACAATGAAACATATACAAATAAGATTCATTTTATGTGCGGCGTTTGTTTTGCTGCCTTTCTTTATGAAGGCACAGACAACAGCAGAAAATGAAACTGATTCGACAAATATTGAAAAACAGGACTCCATGGTTCAGGTGGCTTTTCGGGAAGTTTCGAAAAATGACCTTCTGGGAGGTGTTTCAGTTGTCGATGTGGAAGATCTGTTAAAGAAGAACTACCATACTTACAGTTTGGAAAATATGGAAGGCTATGTTGGTGGTTGGAATGGAAATTCTTTGTGGGGAATGGATGACCGCCTGGTGCTGGTAGATGGAGTTCCTCGTGATGTAAATAATGTATTACCAAGTGAAATTGATGAAATTACTTTTCTTAAAGGCGCCTCTGCTGTTGTTTTATATGGTAGTCGTGCTGCAAAAGGGGTGATTTATATCACTACTAAGCGCGGTAAATCACAACCACTGGAGGTTAATGTCAGAGCGAATACAGGATTTCATGTGTCTAAAAGCTATCCTAAATACTTAGGTTCAGCTGAGTATATGACTCTGTATAATGAAGCATCAGTGAATGATGGGAAAGGAATCTCTTTCAGTGATGAATCTATTTACAACCACGCCTCGGGGAGCAACCCGTACCGGTATCCAGATGTAGATTTCTATTCATCAGATTATCTTCAAAAAGCCTATAATCGTAGCGATGTGACCACTGAATTGATCGGGGGAAATGATCGTGCACAATACTATGGTAATATAGGATACTATCGTCAGGGCAATGTTCTCAACTTTGGTGAGGCCGCAAATAACTATGATGAGCGTTTGAATATTCGGGGAAATGTGGATGTTCAGCTAAGTGATTTTATAAAAGCGCATGTTAATGCGAATGCAACTTTTTATTCTTCAAGAGGTATTAACTATACCGATAGTGATCCTGATGATGATGAAAATGTAGATAACTATTGGACGTATGCTTCAACAATGCGTCCTAATCGAGTAGCTCCGCTGATTCCAACCCGTTATGTTGATGAGAATGCCTTGAGTGCCTGGCCAATGATTAATAATAGCTTGAATATTGTTGATGGTCAGTATTTTCTGGGTGGTTCGCGTGTTGCAATGACCAATGCTTTTGCAGATGCTTATGCAGGAGGATATAATAAGTATAATAGTCGGCAGTTTCAATTTGATACAGGTCTGGACTTCGACCTTCAGAACTTAATGGATGGTCTTTCTTTTCATACGCTGTTTGCCGTAGATTATTCTACTTCTTACAATGCTTCCTATAGTAATGAGTATGCAGTGTTTGTCCCATCCTGGTATAATTATAATGGAGAAGATGTTATTGCAGAGTTGACTCAGGAAGGAAGTGATGAGAAATCTGGTGAGCCCGATTTTAATGGAGAAGAATATTTTCAAACAATTGCTTTTTCAGGCTGGTTTGATTATGCCACTACGATCAACAATACTCATAATATCTCTGCAATGTTGGTCGCCAATGGCTATCAACAGACACAATCAGAAGAGTATCACAGTATAGCTAATGCGAATGTTGGTATTCAACTTGGATATAACATGAGCCAAAAATATTATGTTGATCTGGGGGGAGCTGTTGTTCACTCCGCAAAGTTTGCAGAGGGAAACCGTAATGCCTTTTCGCCTTCCGCAACATTGGGATGGAGACTGAGTAAGGAGGATTTCCTTTCCGGTTCTTCCGTCGTTGATGATTTGATGTTGAGTGTGTCGGGAAGTGTTTTGCACACTGATATGAGTATTGATGGATTTTATGAATATGCAGGAAACTTTAATCAGTCAGATGGTGCCTGGTGGGGATGGTATGATGGTGCTTCTGAGCGTTCAACCAATTCTATTCAGGGGGAAAACGAAGATCTGACATTTGTGAAACGCAAAGAGCTTTCTGCTAATCTCAGAACATCTCTTTGGAAGAATACAATTACTGCAGATGCCTCATTTTTTATCAATACCATGGAAGGATTGATAACAGAGCCTATGGGCGTTTTCCCTAATTATTTCTTTACTTATTATCCTGAAGCTTCGTTCGTTCCCAATGTTAATTTTAATGATGATCAGCGTACAGGTTTGGATTTTAGTGTGAAATATAAGGAGAGCCTAGGTGATGTAGACTTGACTTTGGGTGTTTCAGGAACTTATTATACCACTGAAGCAACCAAACGTGATGATGTTGCTTATGAAAATGATTATCAAAAACGTCAGGGTAAAGCCGTTGATGCTATCTGGGGACTTCAGAATGCCGGGTTCTTCCAGAGTCAGGCGGATGTAGATAACTCTCCAGTACAATCTTTTGGTGGTAGCGTAAAACCTGGTGATCTTAAATATGTAGATCAAAATAATGACGGTGTTATTGATGAGAAGGATGAGATTTTTCTGGGACAAGGTGGTTGGTATGGTACTCCCTTCACGATGGGTGTGAATATCACTGCAAAGTGGAAGAACTTTACATTCTTTGCATTGGGAACTGGTTATTTTGGAGCTTATGCAATGAAGGATGATTCCTACCACTGGGTTTATGGAGATCGTAAGTATTCAGAGGTTGTTCGTGGACGATGGACTCCAGCGACAAGCGGTTCTGCCACTTATCCGAGGTTGACTACCGAGAGTGGAAGTAATAACTTTCGAAACTCTGACTTCTGGCTATATAGTACAGATCGTTTTAATATTGCTAAAGTTCAGATTACTTACGATTTGCCAAAGAGTGCATTACAGAATATCTTTTTCAAAGAATTTTCCGCTTACATCGGTGGATCTAATCTCTTGACTATCTCTCCCGAACAGGAACTGCTAGAGCGAGAAGTTACCGAGGCTCCACAAACACGATTCTATAATATTGGTGTAAAGGCAGTATTCTAAAAAAGAAAAAGTTTAAAATTAGGAATTAAGCTATGAAAAATATAATTAAACTATTGGTGCTATTATTCCTGTTTACAGGTTGTAATGATGTTTTCACACCGGAAATAGAAAATATCCGGGATCTGGATGCAATGTATCAGGAACCCACATTTGCACAAGGCATTTTGGCCAATGCATACATTTTATTGCCTTATCAGGGAACACCAGAAAGCGATGTTGCCACTGATGATGCGGTAACGAACGATGTTAATAATGATTATCTGAGTATGGCTACCGGGTCGTGGTCATCCAATGCTAATCCTGTTTCTCAATGGCAGGGACGCAGAAATGCTATTCAATATTTGAATATCTTTCTTGCCAATGCCAATGAAGTTGAATGGGCCACAGACGAGGCTGCACGAACTATGTATAATGATCGATTAAAAGGTGAGGCGTATGGACTTCGTGCACTTCAAATGTATTATTTGTTAAAGGCTCATGGAGGATGGACCACTGACGGACGTTTACTTGGAGTACCTATTGTTACGGAACCACAGGATAAAGATTCTGATTTTGATGTTCCCAGAAATACCTTTCAGGAATGTCTGGATCAAATAATGGCAGATGTTGATCAGGCATTGGAATTGTTACCCCTGGATTACGGGGATGTGTCTAATTCAGAAATTCCTGAGAAATACCAGCAATTGGGGGTTACCAACGCGAGTGATTATAATCGTGTGGTTGGAAATCACATGCGTGGTCGCATTACGGGACGTATTGTTGAAGCACTTCGTGCCCAAGTGGCTCTCTTAGCTGCCAGCCCATCGTACACCGATGGTACTAACATAACATGGGCAGATGCTGCCAATCATGCAGGGGCTGTTTTGAGTCGCATTAATGGTCCTGCCGGAATGGATGCAGATGGTTGGTCATGGTTTGCTAATACCGGAGAAATTGATGCTTTGGGATCAGGTGTTGTGCCCGAAGAAATACTATGGCGTAATGATATTGGTCAGAGCAATGATTTGGAGACTGATAATTTTCCTCCTTCTCTTTATGGTAATGGTCGTGTTAATCCAACACAGAATTTGGTTGATGCCTTTCCCTCTGTAAATGGTTATCCTATTACCGATCCTTCGGCCGTTTATGATCCTGCCAATCCTTATGCCAATCGTGACCCTCGTTTAGCCGCCTATGTTGTGGTAAATGAGAGTACTCAGGGCCCTGATGGTACTGTGATTGTTACCGGAGTTTATGGAGATAATGAAGATGCTTTGAATCGGGAAAGTGGTCTTTCCACCCGTACGGGATATTACCTGAGAAAGCTAATGCGTCCGGATGTGAACCCTAATCCTGAGTTCAATACTGAGCAGAAGCATTATACTGCCCGCATTCGTTACACTGAGATATTTCTGGCTTATGCAGAAGCTGCTAATGAGGCCTGGGGGCCTGATGGAACCGGTGAGTATGGTTTTTCCGCTTATGATGTAATAAAAGCCCTGCGCGAAAGAGCCGGTGTTGGTGTTGCGAATAACGATCCTTATCTGGAAGAGTGCAGAACAAACCAGGATCAAATGCGTGACCTTATCAGGAACGAACGTCGTTTGGAACTTTGTTTTGAAAATCATCGTTTCTGGGATCTACGTCGATGGAATGTAGAATTGAACAAACTAAACGAAACCGCAATGGGTATCAGGATAGGTGATTCAGGTTATGACGATGTCACTTCAATTGAAGTTGAATCCAGAAATTATCGTGATTATATGTATCATGGTCCTATTCCTTACCAGGAAATGTTGAAGTGGAGCAATCTTGAACAGAATGCTGGTTGGTAATTCATTGAATAAAAAAAGATAAATGTTGAAAGATATGAAACGGTTTAAATTTTTATCGGTATTGTCTGCAGGGGCTTTAGCATTGCTGATGATGACCTCATGTGAAAACCAAGAGGTTGAGTTCCCTGATTTTGAATATACTACCGTGTATTTTCCTTATCAGTATCCTGTGAGGACAGTTGTTTTGGGCGAAGACATCTTCGATAATACCATGGACAATGAGTATAAGGTGAAAATCTTTGCTACGATGGGGGGAGTATATGAGAATAATAAGAATATAGACATTGATTTGGCGGTAGAAGAATCTTTGACCAGTAATCTGTATTTTGACGATGGATCTGCTGTTCAGCCTATGCCTGCAGATTATTATTCATTAGCCGAACAGGCAATTTCTCTGAATGGAGAACTCCAGGGAGGTGTTGATGTACAACTATCAGATTCCTTTTTTGCAGACGAGAATTCTATCAGCAATACTTATGTTATTCCTTTAAGAATGACAGGTGTTAATAATGCAGATTCAATTCTTGATGGAACACCTTTAGTTGATAATCCAGTAAGAACCAATGTTGCTGACTGGGATGTCCAGCCAAAGGATTTTGTTTTGTATGCCGTAAAATTCATTAATCCTTGGGATGCAAATTATTTGCGTCGGGGAGAAGATGTTATTACAGAAAATGGTGAAACCACTACTATCGTGAGGCACGAAGAATATGTTGAAGATGATGAAGTGGTAAATTTAAGTACCGCTTCCTTGAATTCTGTGATTTTTCCTGTACACACAACTGTTATGCAGGGAGAGGAACAGGTTACATTGACATGTGAATTGGTACTCACTTTTAATGATAATGGAGAATGCACCATAACTTCTGGTACGGAGGGGTATACTGCCAGTGGCTCCGGACAGTTTGTTCAAGACGGAGAAAAGAATAGCTGGGGCGGTCAGGATCGGAATGCTTTGTATCTGGACTATGAAGTGGATTTCGGAACCAAGCAGTATCAGACAACAGATACGCTGGTGGTTCGAGACCGGGGTGTTAAAATTGAAACATTCAATCCTACTTATACCGAGTAAGTTAATTGTTTAAATCAGATTGATTATGAAATTTTTATATAGACTCTGGAGCTATGCGGTGGTATTGTCCGTATTAGCCTCTTGTGCAGATGATAGCAGGCTTGAATATGATGTAAAAAAGCCTGAAAGTATCGCAGAACGCGAATATCTGAACGATTATGATGTATTAAAATCCTACGTAGATCGTGCAGAAAATCCGGATTTTAAATTGGGTGCAGCAGTTTCAGCAAGTGACTATTCCGAAAGAGGAGCAGTGTACAGTCTCGTTTATTCCAATTTTGATGAGATCACAGCTGGCAATGCTATGAAGTATGGATCCGTAGTACAAGATGATGGATCTATGAATTTCTCTCAAGTTTCTCAATTTTTGGAAGCAGCCAAAGAAGCCAATATCTCTATTTATGGACATACGCTTGTGTGGCATTCCCAGCAGAATAAGAATTATCTCGAAAAACTCATTGCCGATCAGGAGATTGATATTGATCCGGATGCAACTCAGGAGGTCGTTGATGGGATTGAAGATTATTCAGGAGGAACATATAACTACTGGGCTCAGGGTGTAGAGCCTGTTGTTGAGAATGAAGTATTGGTTGTAACCAATGAGGAAGCTACACCTAATTTTTGGGAAGTACAGTTTCATATTGCTGATGGGATTCCTACTATTGTAGGTAAGAAGCATAAGGTAACTTTGCGTATTAAAGGTTCTACTCCTGGAGAAATTACTCTGGCTTTGGGAACCTGGGGAAATACGGAGAATACAACCATTGCAATTACTGAGGACTGGCAGGAAGTAACCGCAGACTTAAATGGTCTTGTCGATAATAGCTTTGTGATGTTGCAATCTGGAAACTATGTAGGAACCTATGAAATAGACTGGGTGAAAGTGACACATGAAGAAGCTTTAGCTATTTCGTGGTGGACCAATTTGGTTACCAATAGTGACCTGGAAGGAGATGATCTCTCCAGCTTCTTTGCAACAGAGGCAACAAATGGTCCTAAGGAAGCCACCTTAGGTGCACCCGGCACTGGTGCTGATGGTGTTGGTAGAGCTATTGTGGTTCAGTCGGGGGATAACCCTGCAAATCCATGGGATACACAGTTCTTTGTAAAAGCTCCCAGAACCTTTGAGGAGGGTGAAGCAATCCGTTTTAGAATGAAGTACCGAGCTGAGAAGGAAGCCAATTCAGAGTCTCAGGCGCATAATGAACCTGGAGGGTACTTGCATTGGTCTATGGTTGGATCTCCCTCTTTTACCACTGATTGGCAGGAGCATGTTTATACTGGGACTATTAGTGGCGATCAGGCTGGAATGAATACCATTGCTTTTAATTTGGCACTTTTAGGTGAAGCAAATACTTATTATTTCGATGATATCTATTGGGAAATTGAAGAGTCAGGAAATAAAATGCCACAGACCCCTGAAGAGAAAGCTGATACACTCACTTGGGCAATGGAAAACTGGATTTCTGCAATGATGGTAGCTACTGATGGTTATGTTACGGCATGGGATGTGGTGAATGAAGCGATTTCAGGTGCAGATTACAATGGTGATGGGTTTTATGATCTCCAATCGGCCGAATATGGTGATGCCGAAAACAATTTCTACTGGCAGGATTATCTCGGAGATAACTTTGTTCGTGTTGCAGTAGGACTGGCACGCGAGTATGGTCCCGAGAACCTTAAGTTGTTTATCAATGATTATAACCTAGAGTCTGATTGGGATGACAACCAAAAGTTGAAAAGCCTTATTCATTGGATTGAACAATGGGAGTCGGATGGTGTGACTGTAATTGATGGAATTGGTACACAAATGCACGTCTCGTATCACCTAAATCCTGAAACGCAAGCCAGCAAAGAAGAACATATTGTGAAGATGTATGAATTGTTGGCAGAAACCGGCAAACTGGTAAAAGTTACAGAGCTTGATATGGGACTTGTTGACGAAAACGGTGATGCTGTAATGACCGAAGATGTTACTCATGAACAGCATTTGGCTATGGCTGAATACTATAATTTCATTATTCGAAAGTATTTTGAAATTATTCCTGTGAATCAGCGATATGGTATTGCTCACTGGAGTCCTGCAGACAGCCCTTCATCTTCATCATGGAGAGGTGGTGAACCCATTGGACTCTGGAATTTGGATTATAATCGCAAGCCTGCTTATGCTGGTTTTGCTGATGGTTTGGCAGGAGAATAAACTGCTGCTATGAGTGATGTTTAATTACCACAGAAAAAATAGTATATTAAATGACTCCTCCCGGTTTTATCGGGGGGAGTTTTTTTTAATGCTGTATTTTTTTAGAGAGTTGATTTAATATGTACTTTGATTCTTGTTTTAAGTGATAAACTGTCTCTCAATAAAAATTAAGTTTGATAATTACAATTAGAAGAATTGCATTTCAAAAATTGGGTATAATAATTAGTACAAAATCCCTTCTCTCTTATAGGATTATCTCATCTTTAAAAACATATATCTGAAAATAAAAGCATTTTGCGTTAATCTGGGGTAGATTTGAATTGTAATGTAACAAAAAATCTACCAATTCTATGAAAATTCGATTATTACTTTTATCTGCTTTCTTGATTATTGCATTTGTAGAGCCAATATTTGCCTGGCCGGATATGCCTACTCCCCGTCTTCATGTGGAGGGACGGTTCCTGAAGGATACACATGGAAACACAGTCAACCTTCATGGCTTTGCACAAACCTACAGCCCCTGGTTTAATGAGCGGGGGCAATATTGGAATAATTATGATGTGGAAGGATGCCTGGCTTATAATCAGGGACTGATTGATGATATTTTGGATGCAGGTTGGAAAATGAACTTTCTCCGACTGCACATGGATCCCTATTGGTCGAATGAGCCGGGATGTACTCCTGATGGTCACGAATTACCGAATTGTTTTAGTGAAACTCGTTTTCATAAATATTTGGATGAGGTCTTTATTCCAATGGCAGAATATGCCATTTCCAAAGGCTTGTATGTGGTGATAAGACCTCCCGGTGTGAGCCCCGAAGTGATAGGTGTTGAAGATGACTACAACTATGCCGATTATCTGATGACTGTTTGGGATATAGTTTCTTCTCATCCCAAAATTCTTGCCATGGAGGAGGTGATGTTTGAACTGGCCAATGAGCCGGTAAGGATTCGTCTGGCTGACGGAAGTGTAGGGAACAATACACAGGCGCACTTTGATGTGTTAAAAGAAATTTTCCAGCCTGTGGTTGACAAAATTAGGGAAAACGGTTTTCATAATGTGTTGTGGATTCCGGGTTCAGCCTATCAGGCACAATATAAAGGTTATGCAGTGAATCCCATAGAAGGTGAGAATATAGGTTATGCTGTCCATATTTATCCTGGTTGGTTTGGTAGTGCTGATGGATATGAGGTCTTTAAAGGAGAATGGGATGCCAATGTGAAACCGGTTGCTGATTTTGCGCCAATCATGATTACTGAAATGGACTGGGCCCCGGAGAAGTATGAGGATGTTTCCTGGGGTACCGGTATTACCGGAACTGCCGGTGGTGAAGGATTTGGGGCGAACTTTAAAAGAATAATGGACGAAACAGGAAATGTAAGCTGGTTGTTATTTACCAGTCCTCACTTCCTGGCAGACTTTACCGGTGAAGAGCCTGCAGACGGAGAATCGTACACTTTCCTGAATGATCCTGAAGCCTGTCCCTGGCCTGTATATCACTGGTATCAGGAATATGCAGAAACGAATTATCCCCGACCGGAATTTCAGTATCAGTCGCACAGTGACAACGGCGACGGAACTTATACAAATCCATTGATTCATGCCGATTTCCCGGATCCGGATGTGATTCGTGTCGGGGATGTTTACTACATGGTGAGTACCACAATGCATATATTTCCCGGGGCGACTCTTCTGAAAAGTTATGATCTGGTTAACTGGGAATATTGTAACAATCCGTTGGAAATGATAGAGTCCGGTGATGCTTATAATTTACTCAACGGAGAAAACCGGTATGCCCGCGGGCAATGGGCGTCCAGTTTGCGATATAATGATGGCACTTTCTACATCATGTTTAATACCCTCGATGAGGGAGGGTATCTGCTGACCACTTCTGACCCTTCAGGGCAGTGGAACCTTCAAAAACTTTCCAGTAGTTATTATGACCCGGGGCTTTTCTTTGACGAGGATGGGAAGATTTATGTGGTACACGGCATCAACACCATAAAGATAACTGAACTGGATGAGAATTTTCAGGCGGTAGGTCAGGATCGTACATTGATTGAACGACCTGAGTCAGGATTGGAGGGATGTCACATGTACAAGATTAACGGGTTTTATTACATCTATGCTACGTATGGAGGATGGCCTGCTTCACAAGTTGCTTTCCGATCGACAGATATTTTTGGTGATTATGAAGAGAAACTTTTATTGGATGATGACAATATTGTCATCATCCAATAAA
>DHQK01000029.1 GCA_002411085.1 Marinilabilia sp. UBA5340
AAGAACTGGCTTGTGGTGAAAGAGGAAGTGGGCACTGATGTTGATGCATTACTTCATTTTGTTGAAGATGAGCCCATTGACGAGGTTATTAAAAACCTGAATGATACACAGCGCATAGGAGAAAAATATGTAATTCGTTTACCTGAAAATGTAGAGGATAGTCTGAGTGTTCCCGGATATGTTTCCTCTGATAAACAGAAATTCGAGATTGAAATCATCGAATCGGAGTACAGGGCAAGCGTTAAGCCGGAAGATATTATTGTGCCACCGGCTATCATTCGCGAAGCGGAAAGCGAAGTTCGACAAATTCCTGAAGGAGAAGGAATGCGACTTTTTACCGATTCGCTGTATTTTTTCCCGGAGGAACTTTTTATTCCGGAAGTAATTCCAGACTCGGTTTTAAACTCTCCCGACTTGTTTAATGAACTTGTGCAAAGAGACAGTTTAAGAAAAGTTTTTGTTGAAGAAAAGCGATTGCATTACAACGATTCAGTAAGATCAGGCTATATCAACAAAATTGTGAACGTTTACCGAAAAGAAAAATACGAAGAAAACCTTCAGTATCGGATAAAACGTTACAAAGATCAGGTAAAACTGAACAATTACTATGTACTGAAAACATACAACGACGAAGTAGTGGCAAGGGTAAACGATACCATAAAAGTTGTTCTGGATGTATTAATGGATTACGCCGATAAAATTGATACAACGCGTTTGTGGCTGATGAATTTATATGGCGAGAAAGGAGATATTTTATTGCAAAACGACTCAGAACGCTATTCGCGGATATGGTTAAAAAACCAGCAAAATGATTCGTTGGCTGTAATGGTAAAAAGCACAGATAAAAACTCCATTCAAATGTTAATTGACGATGGTGTTACTTTTTCGCGTTTTAAAGAAAAACAAACTAAAGATTTTGACTTTGAAAGCCTTAAACCCAACTTCAATAAATTCTCAAATGTTGGAAAAAGTTACGAACTTGAAACACCCTGGAATATTGGTGGTGAGGGAAGTATAGGTTTAACCCAAACTTATCTTGACAACTGGAAAAAGGGGGGTAAAAGTTCTTTATCCTTACTAATGGTTTTAAAAGGATTTGCAAACTACTCCAACAAGGATGGAAAGGTGAAGTGGGAAAATTCGGCTGAATTCAGAAACGGTTGGATAAGACCTGGGGGAGATGAATCGGAATTGCAAAAAAATGATGATAAGATTGAATTTACATCGCGTTACGGCTTGAGTGCATTTAAAAAATGGTACTACAGTGCTGAGTTAAATTTTGATACGCAGTTGTTTAGAGGTTATAAATATCCTAAAGCCGACAATCCGCAGGTGCTTTCTGCATTTCTTGCTCCCTTAAAAACCTATTTAAAAGTAGGTTTGGATTACAAGCCAAATAAGAACCTCTCATTGTTTTTATCACCATTAACCATGAAAAGCATTTATGTGCGCGATACAGCACTGGTCAATCAGGCTAATTTTAGTATTAAAAATGGGCGTAAGGCTTTTTGGGAGCCTGGTTTAAATGCCGACCTTAGCTATAAAGCCAAAATTACCGATGACATTTCGTATCAAACCAAATACAAAATGTTTATTAACTACAAAGATCCGTTTAAGAAATTTGACTTGAACTGGGAAAATAACTTCAAAATGCAGTTGAATTCATACATTGACATGCGTTTAATGTTTCATTTTATTTATGACGATGATGTAAAGTTTCCGGTGTATGACAAGACTGGTAAAAAAGTAGGAGAAGAAGCCAAACTTCAGGTGAAAGAGTTTTTTACCATTGGATTTTCGTATAAAATAAACCATAAAGTAATGCGAACACACCGAATTAGGTAGTGCTTGCCCGAAAAGTCCAATTTCGGCGTTACACCCTTCCTGAAAACAGTCACTTACGAAAGTAAGCTCCTTGATTTTCAGGAAGGACAAGCCTTGAACTTGAACTTTTCGAATCAAGCACTTAAATAATGTCTTATAACACAATATAGTGCACCATTAGTGGGCGATTAAAACCCACTGATTATTAATTGTTTATTATTTAGTTCTTTGACATTTTTGTAATCGTATTTCGTAAGCACTTCTCTTACAGGAGTTTTGTCGAGTAGAGATATGCTAAGGATTTGTAGTATTTCGTAGATTGAGCGGTCAACTTTCAATCTGTTACCAATTATGGCAACCAGACAGTATGCAATGATCGCGCAATACATTTGGATTTTTACAGCATTTAGAGTTGTTCCCCAAAAGGATTTAATCTTAAGGTGTTGTTTCATCCACTTGAAAAACAGCTCTACTTCCCAACGCTTTTTATACAGATAAGCGACTTCAGTAGGTTCAAGCTCCATGTTGTTGGTAAGGAAAATTAGCTCCTTATCCGTTTCACAATCATAGTATTTGATTCTCCGAAGCTTTTCTGGATAGTCCCTGCTTGGGTAGTAGGATTCCAGCTTGCCGATTTGATCGTATTTAACTCCGGTTGATTTGTCAACCGAACTGGAATACATTCTTTTAAATCGCATATTATTTTTCGCTCGTGTTACGAAGAAAGCTCGCTGTTTATGAAGATTGTACAGTCTCCCAAAATCAATGTAAGCTTTGTCAATCACATAAAAGCTTCCAGGCTCATATGAGATCAGATCAAGAGCATTGACATCGTGCATTTTGGCATTTGAGATATACAGGAATGTAGGTATTGATGTTTTAACATCATACAGAGTGTGCAGCTTAATGCCACCTTTTGTTTTCCTAAACTCAGCCCACCAAAATACACTGAGGCAGAGATCTATTGTTGATGAATCAAATGCATAAACATTACCTTCAACATTGATCTCAAAGTCCGATCTATAGCAGCTTTTGCGTGCTTCTTCAATGAGAACGTATGCAAATTCTTCAAAGATTTTATAGCTACGCTTTTCATTGGCATTACCAAAATTCCTTCGCGATATAGTTGAACCAAAGCCGAGATGATAGTACTTGGATTTATGAGCCTCAAGACTGAGAAGCAAATCTCTCATACTGTCTCTAGAGGTAAGCTGTCCAAATACCATACATAGCATTTGATTCCAACAGGTAAAAGTTCTTACATGCTTATTTCCGTTGTGTTTTTCAACGATCCTGTCGAAGATACGTCTGGGTAAAAAATCAGTAAGTTGAGCGAAGATATATTTGCCTTGGTTCATGGATAATTGCTTGTTTACATGCAATGTATCCATAATTCAATTCAAATCGTCACGCTATCAAAAATCGCTACAAGTACGACTAACAAAGAATTTCAAAGAAC
>DHQK01000124.1 GCA_002411085.1 Marinilabilia sp. UBA5340
GGTAGCGTGAAATAAAAGGCTGAGCCTTTTCCTTCCTCGCTCTCCACCCATATTTCGCCACCAAGCATTTCTACATAAGCTTTAGAGATTGATAGTCCCAGCCCGGCGCCTTGCTGGTCTACTTTGTGGTTATCTCCTCCCTGAAAGAATCTTTCAAAAATAGTGTTGTGTCGTTCTTTTGGAATTCCTACACCTGAGTCTTTGACATAAAGTTCCAAGGTTTCCCCTGATTTCGCACAGCCTAATTCTATGGTTCCTTTATGGCTGTATTTGATGGCATTTTTCACAAAGTTGGTCAATATGGCATATACTTTATCTCCATCAGTTTGAATGATTTCATCGTCTTTGGGAAGGTGCTTGTTTATAGAAAACATCATTCCTTTAGATTCAACCTCAGGTTTAAAAAAAGTATAGGTGTATTCTATTAATTCACCGATATTTGACTCTTTGATATTGACGGTGTTCAGGCCAGCTTCTATTTTCGAAATATCAATAATATCATTGATGATATTGAGCATTCGGTTGCCGCTTTTCTCAATCAGCGTAAGGTAGTCCTGTTGTTGGTTTCCTACCAGTTCAGGCTGTTTCAGGATATCCACAAATCCGAGTATCCCGTTCATAGGGGTGCGGATTTCATGACTCATGTTCGCGAGGAAAGAAGATTTTAGCCGGTCGCTCTCTTCGGCCTTTTCTTTGGCTGCCAGCAGTTCATTGTTCGCAGCTTGTAATTCTTCATTCTTCTCTTTTAATAATTGTTCGGCTTTTTTTCGTTCCGAAACATCGTGGTAGTTACCCAAAAAACCGTTGATGTCTGTGTCGTGTATTAGATTTACCAGAGTAATTTCTATCCAGACATATTTCCCGTCTTTTCGCATGAACCGGACTTCGGTAGTCCCTTTTGCATTTGGCTCTTTGGAGAGGTTTTGAAGAAATTGTTTTCCTGCTGCCAAATCTTCGGGATGAATATGATCCCACGAACTCTTACCTAAAAGATCCTCCTGACTCCATCCAAAAAGACCTGTTAGATTAGGGCTTTTGTACTGATTGATACCGTTTTCATCAATGATCACAATCACATCTCCGATATTGGAGACCATCTTGTTTTTAATCGCTTCACTTTTGCGAAGCGCTTTTTCTGTCCTTTTGCGTTGAGTAATGTCAAGAGCAGTAAAAGTGATTCCTTTGGAATAGTCATTGATGTCAATAGGCGTAGAAGCTAATAACACGTTGATGATTGAACCATCTTTTCTTTGCCAGCGTGTTTCTACTTCTCCGGTACCGGTAGTTCTTATTTGGCTGTACTTTTCTTCTCCCACAAAATCGTAGTCCAATTGGGTCGGATACAGGATGCGTGTATCCTTGTCAATTAGCTCTTCCATACCATAGCCCGTCATCTCACAGATGCAGGGATTTATCTGTTTAATTTGCCTGTCAATCACGATTCCTATCCCGGTGGGGGCTACACGATAAATGCTGCGCATTTTTTCATCGCTCTCTTCCGAGATACGTCGTGTTTTTATCAGTTCCTCATTGGCTTCTTTCAGCTCTTGAATGGTTGCCAGGTATTCCTGATTAATAGTACGATGTTTTTCTGCGCTTTTAATCAGTTTTTGAATTGTATCAGTACTTTCTTCTTTTGGGAGGGATTCCAAAAGCGCCAGATCCAGTTCCAGTGCTTTTTTGAAATGACATAACAGTTTTTCCTCTTCATGACTGAAAACTCTTTCCTTATTATCAAGGACACAGATGGTGCCGAATGGCTGCTGATCCGGGAAATTGACAGGCAACCCCAGGTATGCGATCATACCAAGTTTAATATCCGGATTTTTATCCCAGTTTTTGTCTTTCAGAGCATTCTGAACTTGAAGTTTCTTTTGCGATTTTATTACCGTCTCGCAATACAACCCATGCCAATGATCTTTGTCGCCAGGATTATATGGGTTTTCGGCAGATTGGCTGGAAATGAATATTTCCATCATCTCGTTTTCTGTTCTCATGATTAAAGCAGCCGGAATGTTTATGATTCCTGCAATTAAATCTGCGATCTCCTGCCACTTTTTCAGAAAAGAATCTGGTATACTGGTCAATGAAAAATTTGTCATAATTGTAATGCGCTCCCCCTCTTCCTTTGTTCTACGGACTACTTTTGTAAGAAAGTTTATCTATAGCATTTAATAACGTTTAATCTATACGCTGATTGTGTAACTTAGTTGTCTTTCAGATTGGTTTTATTTTCTGATTTATTTCAAGCTCACTGAAACTCCAAAAAAATATACGTATTTTGCAGATATGGATTTAAAGTTAGCAGTACTCATCGATGGGGATAACATCCCTTCCGGGTATGTAAAAGAGATGATGGAAGAAATTGCCAAGTATGGTAATCCTACCATTAAGCGTATTTATGGCGATTGGACCAAGCCCAATTTGTCGCGTTGGAAGAATATTCTTCTGGAAAATGCCATTACACCTATTCAGCAATATGGCTATACGACTGGTAAAAATGCCACCGATTCGGCGATGATCATCGATGC
>DHQK01000103.1 GCA_002411085.1 Marinilabilia sp. UBA5340
AGAAATTATTCGCTGTTTAATGACAAGATCAATTGCAACATCATCTGTTGTAGTTGAAAACTGCAAAGGTTTAAACGGAGAAGTTGCCGCTCGGCTATGCCGC
Source organism: Marinilabilia sp. UBA5340 (assembly GCA_002411085.1). Classification (GTDB taxonomy): domain Bacteria; phylum Bacteroidota; class Bacteroidia; order Bacteroidales; family Marinilabiliaceae; genus Marinilabilia. The sequence continues at coordinate 104 of DHQK01000103.1, forward strand.
TTTGCTTGTAAAGATACTTCGCCTGGCAGAGCTAAACAGGCATTTTCAGAATAAATAAATTACTTTCTATCTCCAAGATTGAAGTTTATAATTTGAGTGGTTTTCTTTCATATCTTTTATTCTTTCAATCAAGGATTGAATTCCATTAGTTAAATAAGCTTCTTTTTCTTCATTAGACAACAAATACAAAACATCAAAACCAGGAGCTGGTTTTGGTAATGGAACTTTAAGCTCGTATACATTTTCATCCTCATATAGATAATACTGCCACTCTTTCTTTTCTATCAGTTTCTTGCTCATGTTTATTCAATTACAGGTAATACTGTTGGTTCTATTGTCTCTATCGCTGAAGATGATTTTTCCCACAAGTCCGTATCTCCATTGTCAATCAACAATGTTTGTTTTCGACCTCCTGTCGTAGAATAGAAATCTGACGGATTAGATTTTAAATATTGCTTAGTTGGAGCAATATTTGCTTCAAACACTGCGAGATTATTTTCTTTTGCAACGATTTTATATACTTCATACTTTCCTGAACAACTACTCAATGGCAGTCCTAAAACTTGCTCCAATTTCTCCGGGTTTTGTTTTACAAAGTTAAGTTCTGCCTTTGAAAGATAATATGGAGATAACCCGCTGATATCAGAACCACTTGGAACAATCTTATACAATTCATCACCTTTGTTCAGTATAACTTTTGTCGGAATACTACTACCTGATTCAATTAATCCAGGTAAATATTCTTCAGCAATTTCCGAAGAACCATATTTTGCAGCCATTTCATTGTAAATTGCAGGATTGGAGTTTTTAAATGTATTATAGTCTAAACCTTCAGTTACAAACTCTGTTTTCCCCCAATCTCCATCTGGGAAATACTTTGATTTGTAGTTCGTCCAAAAATCTTGGCGCTGAGAAAGAATATCCTCTGTCTCACCCAGAACTTTCTTTAACCCATTTTTCTGTGTTTCTGACAATGCCGGGTCGTCAAGACCTTTCTTTAAACTCTTGTATAGCTGTGGGAACTCGTTAAGGATATTGGCACTCAGCAGCCCTATGTTTATATAGAACTCGTATTCCTTGTAAGCCTGACAAAATTCAGAAGTTCCGTTTTCGCATATTTCGCCTAAACCTAATGTGGTTAAATCACCAAAGCCAAGTAATAATCTTGCAACGTTTTGTGCCGTTACTTCAGCTTTCAGTAATGAAGAAGCCCCTTGCAGGTTCTTCAACCCAAACACAATTAAAGCAAGGTCTACAGATTTCTCACCAAGTGCGCTTATATCTTTGTACATGGCATCTGTTTCGCTTTCTTCTGCTTTGTAGAGGAAGTAAAACAATGGAATGTCTACTTGCTTACCGCTTTCTAGTTTTACGCCCTTTATAATATCAAAAGGACTTCCTTCGCACAACAGCTGTCCATCAGCCATTAAAGCTTCCCTGCCAATGCTTATACCCCGGTATTCTTTGATGTAAACAGATATTTTATCCGCTGATACATATTCTGCATAAGTGTGTTTTTTTATGGTATATAAGTAGCCCCACATAAAAGACAAATCCTCGTACCAGGGCATATCCTGTTCCATGACACCGGGTTGTAAGCCCAAGGCTACCACTTTATTTCCAGACAGGCTTCCAAGTCCATCTTGATATACGTTGTTTAACTCTTCAATAAATTCACCCCTGTAATCATCTATCCTGTCGTAAAGTGTTTTAAGCAATGCTTTATTTGAAGAAAAGAATGATATCAAACTACCTCTGTCTTTTTTCGGTGTTGTTGCAATAATGTTAATGGTGATTTTTTGACGGGAGTCTTTTAATGAACCATTGTACCAATTGGTTTCCGATTGTATTTTCTGTAGTAAATTTTTTCTGCTATCAATGCTTAAATACTGCAATTCACATGGGGAAGAATATTGTAAATCATCCAAAGAAGCAAAATTGACAGGGGTTTTAGGAACATGCAACGAACCAAAGAGATTGTTTTTTGCGAAATTGTAAGCACATAAAGCATCTTTCTCCCCGGTAATGAGTAGTTTGTATTTACTTCCTTTTAAGGTTATTATTTTGTTGCTCTCATCATACCCAATATCTTCAAGGCTAAATACATCCTCCAAGTAATCGTTGCTTAAATCGACAACTTCACCAAACATTTCGTAAAGGGTAGCTTTCACTTCTGCATCTTCTGTACATGGGTTTCCGGCTAAGTATAATTCCGAAACTAAACTTGAAACACTTGCTGTTATTGTTGAAGTTGGCAGATATAGTTTAACCTCCTTCTTTCCGCTATTATGTGCACAGTTGATTGTTTTAATTAAGCGGGCAAATGCTCTCGTACTATTCTCAACAACCATCGCTCCTTCTTCTTCATCTTGAAGGAAACTGAACAACATCGACTCCGGGTCATGTATATAATCCCACTGGTACTTCCACAACTCCTCACCCTTAGGAGAGTCATAATCCATCAGGTTGTGGGTGGTACCTTCGGGTGCTATGAATTGATGGTCCCTAAAGGGGTGGCGGAGGTTAAACGCACCGTGGGCAAGCTCATGAGCGATGGTGATGTTGTTGGGTTTGCCGTAGATGAAACCCACCTGACGCTGCAGGGGCATGTAACCGGCAATGGCCTTGCCTTTGTTTTGCACGTTTTCTACAAAGAAGAGGTAGAAGGCATCCTGTTCAAGCTGCTGGTGACTTTGAGTGTATTGGTTGACAATGGCACGCTGGTCGGCGTTGTAAGTACCCACCCCGGAGCCGCCATGTGTCATGGTGCCGTCGGGGAAGCCGACCGAAATGGAGTCTTTCTTTTCCACTGTCCAAGAGGTGACGGCTTGTTTGTAGATGCGGTTGAGTGTGTTTTGCAGGGTGACTTCATCGGGGAGTCCGGTGCCATTGACGGGCACTATATAAACGCGTTTGGGCTGCTCATCGTAACTAAGAATATTGAGTTTGCCGGCGATTTCCTCCTCCTCATTGTTTTGGCGATAGGCATAAAGGGCTCTGGACATTCCCGGAGACGAACCGCGAATGGTGATTTGGTTGCCTGAGACTGGCGCCGGAATACCCATTTCGTCTTTAAACGTCAGGCCCTCAATGTTGCCGACGGTGACTTTGTCGGTTCCGTAGCTCCGCACACTTTTAAAACCGGGGCGGTACTGGTTTTTGAGTGCCGGGTAATCGTTTT
>DHQK01000261.1:0-1860 GCA_002411085.1 Marinilabilia sp. UBA5340
AATCCAATCCCAACACAACAGAGGCTGATTTAAAAACATCGAAAATCATGGGTGCCTATTGGACCAACTTTGCAAAATCCGGTAACCCCAATGGTGAAAATGTTCCTCAATGGCCGGTCTTCAGCAATGATGATCCCAAATTAATGATTCTGAAAACAGATCCGGAAGTTGCACCGGTACCTGATGAAGAGTCATTGAAAATGATGGATGCATATTTTGAATGGAGAAGAACCTCCGAAGGACAGGAATGGGCAAAATAATCAATCTTAGACTACAATGAATACATACAAAATGAAACTCAAATCATTATTTTTTTTCGTGGCACTGTTTGCATTATTATCATCTTGCACTCAAAAGCAACCTGACAAATCCGACTTTCATGTATATCTTGCCATAGGTCAGTCCAATATGGAAGGAAATGCCAGAATTGAACCGCAGGATACGGTAGGTGTGAATCAAAGATTTCAAGTTATGGCCACGGTTAATTGTCCTGATCTTGGGAGAGAGAAAGGGAATTGGTACACTGCAATTCCTCCATTATGTCGTTGTCATACCGGATTGACACCTACAGATTACTTTGGAAGAACTTTGGTGGAGAAGTTACCCGCGAATATAAAAATTGGGGTTATTAATGTTGCTGTAGGCGGTTGTAAGATTGAGCTTTTTGACAAGGATAATTACCAAAGCTATGTGGATTCTGCTCCTGATTGGTTGAAAAATATGGTGGAAGAATATGATGGTAATCCATACGCACGATTGTTAGAAATGGCCAAACTTGCGCAAAAAGACGGAGTTATTAAAGGTATACTTCTTCATCAGGGAGAATCCAATCCCAATGATACCCTCTGGACTCAGAAAGTAAAAGCCATCTATGATAACCTCATGGCAGACTTAAAATTGAATCCCAATGAAGTCCCTTTGTTGGCAGGAGAAACTCTGAGCGCAGAGTTCGATGGGAAGTGCGCTGCATTTAACCAATTCGTCAACCAATTACCGGAAGTGCTCCCCAACTCGTATGTGGTCTCATCCGAAGGATGCCCTGGAAAACCCGACGGGCTGCATTTCACTGCTGAAGGATACCGGATGTTGGGAAGAAGGTATGCAGAAAAGATGTTATCTGTACAAAAGAAAGATAAATAATACCAGACAACATGCATCTGAGAATTATCTTTTAACCTTATTGTGGAGGATAAATCCAATTTAAAAAACACATGAAACGGGGATGATAAGGGAATTATTTTATCACACGAATAATACCTTTTCATGCCCGTTTTATCAGACCAATCACTTAAAACACAATTAAAAAAAATGAAATTATTGCCTAAACTAACATTGATAATCGCATTGCTTGCGATTGGTTTATCCGGCTCAAAGGCTCAAAGTGCTTCAGATAGCACAAATACTGTATTTAAGAGCTTTAAAACAGAATTAATGTGGGAGGCCAAAGTTAAAATAGGCCAAACGATCAATGTAGGAGAAAGTAAAAGAGGTGTACGGCGGGTTATTCCTATCCTGGGGGGAACATTCAAAGGGCCGGACATTGAGGGTACTATTTTGCCTTTGGGCGAAGACTGGCAATTAGTGAGACCCGATGGGGACACCGAACTCTATGCCCGGTACCTCTTAAAAACAAATGACGGACACATCATACATGTTCTTAATCAGGCATTGATCCACGTAGGAGAAGAAAATAATGAATTCTATTGTAAATCGGTGCTTGATCTTGAAGCACCTGAAAATAGTCCTTATGATTTTCTCAACCATTCTGTTTTTATTGGAACATTGGGTTTCCCAAAACTATCCGAGGGAGAAGATCCTTATGTTATTATCGGGGTGTATAAATTGCTTTAGAACATTTCC
>DHQK01000261.1:2139-4599 GCA_002411085.1 Marinilabilia sp. UBA5340
CTTTAGATTTTTCAGATGTTCAGGCAAAAAAATATCTTAGCTTTTTGGACATCTTGAATCATATTTTGTATACAGGACAAATAAAAATTTTGAGTTTTACCCCCTCCATACATCCAAAAAACACTTTCAAAGAAAAACAATTGAGTTTGCTTCTCAGAACATGGCATTTAGTAGCCTGTCTATAGTGTTCAGAAAGATACCTGACGAAAAGTTTAAACATATTGGGCACAGATTTATCTGAATTTACAACAGGAATATCTAAAAAAGAAAACACAAAAAATCCCTGGCCCTTATTTTTGCTTCAGTAGCTGCATTACACAGTATTGATTTTTGATTTGTTTAATCAACAATAACAGGCTAAAAATATTAAAATCATATTATGCAGTTTAAGACGTTACCACCATCTAACACTTCCCAGAAAAAAATCTATTAATCCCTGATAATTCTTTATTAGCAGGAATTCAATCATATTTAATAAATAATATAGATTAAAATGAAAAAGAACAAACTTCAACTATTCAGCAAAAGGAACGGAAAGGCAATAATATTGTCTCTGTTTATGGGCCTCTTAGCTATCTCGGGGATCAATGCCCAGAAAAAAAATGCTCCTGTTTTCCAGGAATTCATCTACCAGGGAAACGATGATGTTTACAAAGAATTTCCACTTGAAGATGACGAATTTTACAACCCCATCCTTCAGGGATGCTATCCGGATCCGGCTATAGTGCGTAAAGGAGAGGACTACTTTATGGTACATTCATCTTTTGCAATGGCCCCGGGGGTACCCATCTTTCATTCCAAAGACCTGGTCAACTGGAAACAAATTGGCCATGTACTGGATCGTCCATCCCAGCTTCAGGTTCAAAAAAGTGGGATCAGTGCAGGCGTTTACGCTCCTGCCATCAAATACAATCCGCATAATGAGACCTTTTATATGATTACCACCCAATTTGCCGGTGATTTTGGGAACATCGTGGTAAAAACCAAAGATCCTTTCAAAGGCTGGAGCGATCCTTACAAACAAAAATTCAATGGTATTGATCCGTCTCTATTCTTTGATGATGACGGGAAAGCCTATGTGGTACACAATGATGCTCCCGATCCGGGAAAAGAACTTTACCGGGGACATCGCGTCATCAAAATCTGGAATTATGATCTTGAAAATGATCAGGTAGTAGAAGGGTCAGATAAAATTATTGTAAACGGAGGAGTTGACTTGTCCGACAAGCCCATCTGGATTGAGATGCCACATATCTACAAAAAAAATGACAAATACTATCTGATGTGTGCTGAAGGTGGCACCGGCGACTGGCACAGCGAGGTAGTCTTTATTAGTGATAATCCAAGAGGACCTTACGAACCAGCCCCCTCAAACCCTATTTTATCCCAGCGTTATTTGAATCCGAACCGGGATAATAAAGTGGACTGGGCTGGTCATGCTGACCTGGCTAAAGGTCCTAATGATGAAAAATATTACGGCGTATTTCTGGCTATTAGACCGAATGAAAAAGAACGCGTAAATACCGGTCGCGAAACTTTCATCCTCCCCGTTGACTGGAGTGGAAAATGGCCTGTTTTCGAAAATGGTCTGATTCCTTTCGAACCAAAACTAAAAATGCCTGAAGGTGTTGAAAACAAAACCGGTCAGGAAGGCTTCTTCCCCAATGGAAACTTCACCTACACGGAAGACTTTACTTCTGACAAACTGGATTACCGTTGGGTAGGAATCCGGGCTTTCCCCGATGAGTTTAGCTCGATGTCAAAAAAAGGATTGACCATAACGCCTTTTGAAGAGAACATCAAAGCAATGGCTCCGGTATCATCTCTGTTTCATCGACAGATGCACAAAAGTTTTTCAGCGACAACAACGATGGATTACAAACCAAAATCGGAAGAGGATTTAGCTGGATTGACTTGTTATCAGAGTGAGAAATTCAACTACGTTTTTGGTATTACTAAAAAAGACAAGGAGTATTATCTGCTGCTTGAAAGAACCGAAAAAGGGGAATCTACAATTATTGCAAGCACGCCGATAGATATCAAAAACCCCGTTCATTTGCAGGTGGTTGCTGACAATGATGACTATCAATTTAATTATTCACTGGATGGTGAAAATTTCCAGAACCTGGGAGGAACTGTTTCGGGCGATATCTTGTCAACCAACGTTGCTGGCGGTTTTACAGGTGCAATGATTGGATTGTATGCGACTTCGGCAAACGATGCGCAACCTGAATAAAGCTTTAGAACCTGACTAAGAAAAAACAAAAAGGCAGGAATTGAAAAAAATCAATTCCTGCCTTTTTTATTGTATCCGCTTTTATCCTATCATCTTTTTAGCACTGAAGATTCTCTAACTTTCAACTCCGTTTGCAGAACAATCATTTGGTGATGTGAATAATTCTTTGTTTGAGAAAGAAAAAGCCGTGCTGCATTTTCACCAATTTTAAAGGTAGGATGAAT
>DHQK01000188.1 GCA_002411085.1 Marinilabilia sp. UBA5340
GAATAAAGCCCAGCATACAACACGGTATATAAAACATTTGGCGGAAAGTGCTAATTTTAAGGCTGTTACATCTAATGAAAATTGTAGCGGTCTGACAGGTTTGCTCTCCGAAATGCCAAACGTTTCATATACGTAGCCGTCAGACTGTCTAAAAACCTAGCGTCATTTTGTTAAAAACTCCGGCAGTTGTTAACATGCTCAACAGGCATTGTTTAGTATCTTCAGGCATGAGGTACATCAAAGGACAAGACAGATCGCAAACAACACTTTTCCCGGTTTCGCTAAACGATGCCGTTGATGCAGAAAACGAAGTGCGCCTAATCGATGTTTTTGTAGACAGCTTAAACCTGCGTGAGTTTGGCTTTTATGTCGACCAGATAGAGAATGGGCGACCAGCCTACCACCCTGCCGACCTGCTAAAACTATACATTTACGGCTATCTGAACAAAATTCGATCATCGCGCGACATGGAAAAAGAGTGTAAACGCAACATCGAAGTAATGTGGTTACTCAAATGCCTGAAACCCGATCATAATACCATTTCCAACTTCAGGCGCGATAACCCAAAGGCCATTAAAAAGATTTTTCGCCAAACCGTTCGCATTGCACAGTACTTCAACCTGATTGGAGGCACTTTAATTGCCGGCGACAGCACAAAACTACGTGCGCAAAACAGCAAAAAGAACAACTTCAACCAAAAGAAAATCGACCGCCACCTGGCCTACATCGATAACAAACTAACCGAGTACAACAAAGCACTGGCCGAAAGTGATGGAGATAAAAAACAGGAAATTGAAAATGAAATTGAAAAGCAAAACCAACGTAAAGATGGCTATAAAAAGATTGAACAAGAGCTAAAAGAATCGGGGCAAAGGCAAATCTCAACCTCGGATCCCGAAAGCCGCCACCAGATCACCCGAAACAATATTACCGAAGTAGCCTACTCTGCACAAACCTCAGTCGACGATAAAAACTACATCCCCATCGATTACAAAATAACCAACGCAAACGATAAAAAAGCAATGGGCAACATGCTGAGAAGGACAAAATCCATTCTCAGAAATAACACCTTTACGGCACTGTACGACAAGGGATATCACACCGGAAGTGAACTGGCTATTGCCGATGAACTCCGGATTCCTGCTATAGTTGCAATACCTCCCTTCTCCGGAGCTTCACATGCACCCGACCTTAACTACGATGTAGAACATTTTGACTATAACCCGGAAACCGATACCTACACTTGTCCGCAAGGACACATTTTGCGAACCTCCGGGTATTGGCACCATGCTAAGAACAGCATGGGTGAAACATCATACCGATTCAAGAACTACACAACGGCACAATGTAAAAAATGCCAGGTACGTCCACTTTGCACAAAATCAGAAGCTAACGGAAAACAGGTAAGGCGCAGCGAGTTTGCCCAAAACATTGAAAACAACAAGAAACGGGTAATCGAAAGTGAAAAGTTGTATAAACGCAGACAAGCCATTGTTGAACATCCCTTTGGAACTATAAAACGACAATGGGGATTCAACTACATAATCACCAAGAAGTATATCAAAAGAGCCGAAGCAGACTTCGGCTTTACAATGATCGCCTATAACCTGAAAAGGATCATCAATATTGTAGGCCCGAAAACATTTATGAAGTACATGGAAGAAATTTGCACCGTTTTTTGCTTAAATATTGACCCTTTTAAGCTATTTTTAAGCCTGATAAACCAAATACGAATCAATACAACAAAAACCGCAGTTATGAAATCTATATCCCAGACTATTGCCAATTACAATGTTTTACTAACCCCCGGATTCGGTTTTTAGACAGACTGCCGTTACAAACAAGGCTAAAAAAGACAACTTGCGGCGATTAATACCATTATTTATCGCACAATATGCGACGAATAAAATAAATATGCGGAGAATAAGTAGTATATTTATCGCAAATATTGCGGAGAATGAAAATTTACATCTATCAAAAAGAAGGTTGGGCTAACTTTAAATGGGACAATGAGAAACTGCTTTCGTTGTTAGGAAAAGTAAGAAACTTACAAGGAAAACTTGTAGGCAAAATGGAATCACTGGGTTTCGATCTTAGAAATGAAGCAACACTCGAAACATTGACTCTTGATGTTATAAAGTCAAACGAAATTGAAGGAGAAATCTTAAATCCAGAACAAGTACGCTCATCATTGGCTCGTCGTCTAGGAATGGAAATTTCAGGATTAATTCCATCCGACAGAGATGTTGAAGGAGTTGTAGAAATGATGTTGGATGCCACGCAAAATTATTCGACACCGCTAACAAAAGAAAGACTTTTTGATTGGCATGCTGCATTATTCCCAATGGGACGAAGTGGGATTTTTAAGATAACGGTGGCAGATTGGAGAAAAGATACTACTGGACAAATGCAAGTTGTATCAGGTTCTGCGGGAAGAGAAAAGGTTCACTTCCAAGCACCAGATGCAGATTTAATAGAAAATGAAATGAACCAATTTTTAAAATGGTTCAACCAAGAAAAGAATATTGATTTAGTTATAAAAGCAGCAATCGCACATCTTTGGTTTGTAACAATTCACCCTTTCCAAGATGGGAATGGACGAATTGCAAGAGCATTAACTGATATGCTGTTAGCCCAATCAGATAAAAGCACTCAACGATTTTATAGTATGTCTGCTCAAATTAGAGTAGAAAGAAAAGACTACTATGAAATTCTTGAAAAATCGCAAAAAGGAGACCTTGACATAACCGAATGGATAAAATGGTTTTTAAGTTGTTTGATTAATGCTTTAAATGCCACAAATAAAATTTTGAACCGAGTTTTATTCAAAGCGGATTTTTGGAGCAGGCACTCTAATACAACTATAAACGAAAGACAGAGAAAAGTATTAAACAAAATTCTGGATGGATTTGAAGGTAAATTGACCTCAATGAAGTGGGCTAAAATGGCAAAATGTTCGAAAGATACAGCAATCCGAGACATTAACGACTTGATAAACAAGAATATATTGCAAAAAGAGCCCGAAGGAGGAAGAAGTACAAATTACGAATTGAAAAAATAATATAAAATGCCAGCAGGCAACAAAGCTATATACGCCAGC
>DHQK01000123.1:0-2120 GCA_002411085.1 Marinilabilia sp. UBA5340
GAGCATATACCAAAGTAATTCCCACAACAAAATAGCCTGCGTCGCGGTGAATGCGACGCAGCCATAATCTGATTTTATTTTTTGCCAGCATGTTTTTTATATTAGGGCCTGCTGAAAGAGTCAAAAGAGGAGAATTTACAAGCCGCCCCAATCGAAGGAGTATTGAAATACTTCGAGTTTGGGGCGGTGAAGTAAATTTTATTCTTTTGATTAGCAGTTTGTATGAGTAAGCGCAAAGAAATCCCTCTGGGAGATAAAATAACTTTGCACTTAAGAGTATGTTGCTATAATTTAAAATTTTAGAAGATAATAAAACAGGCGTTTTTCAGCGCGCCCTATTCTACTACTTCATAATTAATGCCATCCAAATAAAAAACTGAATAGAAATTTTTGTTGTTGGCAGTCATCCAGTCACGCATCTCTTTGATGTTTGCCAGCTCTGCACTGCATTGGTTTTCATTGATTTCAGCCTGCTCTTTCTGGTCAATGGTTTTCTGTTCCCATTGGTTGATGTACTCCTCCGAAAGGCGGTTTTCACGTACAACGCCTTTAACCACAAGGCGCGTTCCGTTGAGCTCCGAATTGAAGCCTCCGATTTCTCCTTTGGCTTCTACGCGAATGGAGTTATCGCTGCTTTCATCTTTGAGGAAACATCGTTTCCCGGAATGTTTGCATACATGTGTCACCACTCCTTTGATGACTACCTCTTTGTCCACTTTTTCGGCTGCTATTTCCATCAGGCTGGCTACATTGACCGCTTTGGAGATATCTACTGACGGGGCCTCAGCTGCTTCAGCTGTGTTTGCTGTATTGCTATTGTCTGATTTGTTGCCTGATGAGGCGCACGATGCCAATAAAAAGAGTGACGCAAAAAAGAAAAATAGTTGTTTCATTTTTTTAATGTTTAGTTGGTGAATTATTTAATTTTCTTCAGTATTTCCAATAATGATGGATGCCAGCAGCCCAAAAGTTCCTGTAAGCAAAATTAATGCTGTTGTCCAAACCGGAATGGACTTCTTCTGGTACCGGCGAATCAGAATGTAACCCAAAAGTAGTAAAACCGCTGAGATCAGATATGCGAAACCTGTAAATTCTATGCGGGGTTTTACATATTCATCGTTTACGGAAGTGAAACGCAGACTGAAGGGGAACAGAATACTGTACAGCTTTTCATTTTCGTCAGGTGCAGAAAAAGTTATGCTGTCTTTCAGCTGGTAATCGGATGCATCCACGGCATAAAGAGTTTGTCCTGTTTTGGAAGTGACTTCCACATTCCAGTAAAAAAGGTTACCCATAATCAGGAGGTTGTCGCTTTCAGGATTGAACGGAGGAACCGGTATTTCTTTTACTTCATATCCTCCTGTGAAAATGGTAAATAACCGGCCATCATCTGTAATCAGAAAAGCATAAAACTGTCGGGCCGGATACTCTGTTACTGTGATCCAAACGGGGTTTATGTCTTCAGGAAGATCCACAGAGCCCACATAAGGACGCCCGTTGACCATTTTCAGATGAAAGAGTTTGTTTTGACTGTCCACAATGAAATAGCCTTCGTCATAAGCTTTTCGGGTTGTGGGGTTCCCGGCAACGATTTTGGGAGGCCCCATAAAACCTTTTTTCCGGAGAGCGGCATCAAATTGGTTGCTCTTTTCTTTGTCGATGGTGTTGGTTTCCGGTTGCACAAACTCCAATTTTCGGGCAAGCCGGAATCTGTCACCCGGCATTTCCAAATCCACTCTTTTGGGCATTGATTCGAAAAGAGTGTATAAGGGGATCACCGGTTTGTTTTTATCGGCCGGACGGTAACGTAAGTAGAAATTGTTCATGGCAATGACTTTCTGATTCATCTCCACCCCATGTAATGAATCGGGGAGATTGCCTTCCCGTGTCAATTGCCGGAAATAGACCATCGGCAAAATGCTGTCGAACTGTGCCTGTGTATAGGTGTTTCCTTTGGCATCTTTGAGGGTGGTTTGTTCGTTGATGGTTTCCCGGATGCCAAAAGTTTCGGCCACACTGCTGTAATAGGTAAATGGATAATGATTGGGCTTGTCGGTGGCGATATTCCATAGCCAGGGCAGCACCCATGCCAGCAGAAAAATGGTGGTGATGGATAATAG
>DHQK01000123.1:2344-4498 GCA_002411085.1 Marinilabilia sp. UBA5340
CGATTTGCATGTTAATATTTTTGTTGCTCCGGAGATTATTGTCTTCCGACTTTCAGACGGAAAACAGAGAGCCAGAGAAACAACACGAACAGTATTGTCCCCGCAAACATCAGAACCGGCATGGGAGCATAAGCCGCCGGGAAATCCGAGAGAAAAAGGATGCGAATAAGTCCTGTTGATATTAGCAGATTGGGAATGCGCATTCGCCAGGTGGGTTCCACTGCTACAAATACACAGGCCAGATAAGCCCACAAACCTGCTACATACCAGGGGAGAACGGTAAGGGCACCATTGTTCACAATTTCAGGGGCAAACAACAGGTGCATGCCTGTAAACAGACCTGCAAACTGCACGAGGAAAAGCCCCGTCAATAGTATAAAACCAAATCCGACCATCCAGGTGGTAATGGTTTTCTCACGCAGCGGCAGGTGAAACGTTAGTTTTATTCTGCGATTGGTGATTTCGGGGATAAACTGAGACAATCCCAGTAGTGCCCCGCTAAGCAAGGGAAGATATTTCAGTTCCGAAAACAAAAACTGGTTGCGCGTAATAATTACATCCCAGATGTGTTCTGCGCCCACCAGGCGGATGGAGCGACCCACACGCATAAACATATAGATGTGTAGCAGTAGTCCCGCAATGGCGATGGCCAGCAGAAACCACCGGGTTTTAATCCATTCTTTGTATAAAAGTGCTTTTATCATGGTTTTAGTATTTTCCTGTGAGACCGATGAAGGCTTCTTCCAGTGTTAATGATTCTTCCTGCAGGTCATTTGTTTCAAATCCCTGTTCCTCCAAATTCTGTACAATGGTTTGTTTACCCGCATCGGAATAGAATTCTATTCTGTTGCGTATTTTTTCGGGGTGCACCACCGGCATCTTTTCCCAATTAGGAGCCAGGAGGGAGGTCATCCGATAGCGTTTAAAGGAATCAAGAAACCTGTCAACGGGTTGTTGGAGCAATAATTTGCCATAATCCAGAATCATGCAGTCATCGATCAGGCGCTCCATATCCTGAATGATGTGGGACGTGACAAATACTGTTTTGTCTTCTGCATGTGCATATTCACTCAGGTAATCCACGAATAGTCGCCGATATCCTGGATCCAGTCCCATGGAAAAGTCGTCCAGAATCAGCAAATCTGCATTTTGGGCCAGTATGATGCCCAGGGCCACCTGGGATCGTTGGCCGCAGGACATTCGGGAAATACGCTGTTTGGGAGCAATTTTCAGTTTGTTCATCAGCTCCCAGAAAGGCACCTTGTCCCATAGCGGATAAAAAGAAGCGTAGAATTTTTCAATTTGTGCGATGTTCATGAATGAATACTGAACATGCCCCTCGAGCAGTAATGCCACTTTTTGCTTTACTGAAGGGCTGAGTCGTCCTGCTTTTTGTCCAAACATGCGACACTCACCCGATTTTGGCTGCAAATAACCATTCAGGATATTGATGGTAGTGGTTTTGCCGGTTCCGTTTTTGCCCAACAGCCCGACAATCCGCCCTTTGGGGATGGCAAAGTTCAGGTCTTCATAAATGCATCTGTCGCCATAATAATGGGTGAGATGTCTGCACTCTATTACATTTTCCATTGTCTGCAATTTAGCATCTGTGTTTTTGTTGATTCTTCTATTCTCCAACTTCTAACCTCCAGTTTCTACTTTAAAAATAGTCCCAGCGACAGCCACACTTTTGTGGCGGTTTCCCCACGGGCCTTGAGTAAGCTGCATCCGGCTTTTATTTGCCATGCGTTCTGGTTTTTCATGGTTTGTATATGTTTGGCTTCCAATTGTGTGTAAAACTTATTGGCTGACCGTAATTGAAAATCAGGCAATAAGGTCTTCTGCACGATGAAGTTGTCTTCGGCTACCAGTAATTTATCGCTGGTTGTGGTGATCCATGCTGTGGCGATATCTATGGTGCTTATCGATTGTTGATGATTTTTTCTGATGCCCACTGATGGTTTAACAATTAGTTGATTGATTGCTGTTTTCCAGGGAGTAGTTCTATACTCAGATGATTGAAGCTGAATACCAGTTTTTAGTTCAGGAATGATTGTCCACTGATTGTTTGTGATCCATCCTTTACCCGTAAGAGAGAGCGAGGAGTTTTGCTCGTGGAACTTCTGATTTTTTGAAAGCAATTGTGTTTCAGTG
>DHQK01000108.1:0-1503 GCA_002411085.1 Marinilabilia sp. UBA5340
GAATAACAGATGAAGCTACAAAAAAATGTAGCGCTTACAAGGCAATTTGAAATGAAACGAAGCAAAAACCAACAAGTCCCCGATGCAATTTCAAAGATTGAAAATCATTTTCGGTAGTGGTATATGCAATAACAGGACGGATTTACTTGTTTGCAAGTTGAAAAACCTCCTCCATAATACGCTGCGTAGCGCCACACATGGATTTCACATAAGCACCGGCAGCATTTCCCGCCTCAGTTCTTACTTGTTCGCTCGCCCTGAATTTCTCCAAAAGCGTGAAAAAATCCTCATAATTATCCATCGAAAAACCGCCACCCCAGTCAATCAAATCACGGGCTTCCTTGAACTTATGAAAACGAGGGCCAAAAAGGACAGGGATTCCATAGGTAGCAGCTTCCAGTGTATTGTGAATTCCCTTTCCAAAACCACCGCCAATCCAGGCAACCTGACCATATCGATAAATAGCCGATAACAACCCGATGGTATCAACAATCATCACCCGGCTACCTTCAACATCTGCTTTTTCACTTTGGGTAAACCTGAAAGCAGGAACCTTTAGTTTCTGTATAATTTCATCAATGTGTGCAGCATGAACTTCATGAGGAGCAATAATCATCTTAACACCCTGTGGAGCCTGATTGACATAACGAACCAAAATATCCTCATCCGGAGCCCAGGAACTGCCAGCCACCACCACGAGATCTGCTCCTTCAGCAAAGCGTGCCGCTGCAGGAACCTCTGTTGCAGCCTCCACAATAGCTGTAACCCTGTCGAAACGCGTATCACCAGCCACCACAAAGTTTTCGACGCCAATGCGTTTTAAAAGGTCACCAGATACCGAGTCCTGTACATAAAACCGATCCACAGCCCCGAGTGCTTTCCGAAACCATCCTCCATACCATTTGAAGAATAACTGATTTTCCCTGAAAATAGAAGAAATGCTAAAAAGAGGAACCTGTCGCACATTCATCTCCTTGAAGAAGTTGGGCCAGAATTCATATTTCACAAAGAGTGCAGCTTCAGGCCTGATGGATTCAAGGAATCTCCGGGCATTGCGAGGCGTATCGGCGGGCAAATAGCAAACCACATCGACTAAATCGTAATTCTTTCTTACTTCATATCCGGATGGAGAGAAAAAGGTAAGCAATATCTTTTTATGGGGCGCCTTTTTCCGCAATGCCTCAATAATCGGCCTTCCCTGCTCAAACTCCCCCAATGATGCACTATGCACCCACACCACCGAAGTTTCATTTTTCAGTTGAGCCAGTTTTTCCCAAACCTCCTTCCGCCCACGGTGTAGCAACCGGGCTTTTTCATTGAAACGGGCCGCAACAGCCACCAAAAAAGAGAAAAACTGTATTCCGAAGGTGTATAGTAAACGCATAGATTCTGTTTAAACTAAATGGCTGATAAAAAAGTCTTGCAATTTTAATCTCCTGTCATTTTGAGAAACTGTACAAATTTTACACAGAGAATAAAATTTGTCCAGGTTATTGGTCTGAT
>DHQK01000108.1:1712-11118 GCA_002411085.1 Marinilabilia sp. UBA5340
TTATTTCATCCGTAAAAAATTTGTTTTTCAATGTTCGGGATAACTCGTCCCGAAGGTTCGGGACTCGTTTCTTATGAAATAATGCACTCAAATATTTCTCTGTATTGGAAAACTTTTTATTGTATTTTCAAACAGTCTCTAAAAAAAGTGAGAAATCGATCTGGCATAATCTAAATTTCCCTTATAGATAAAAAAACGCCGGAGACGGGATTGTATCCGAATCCGGCGAAAATATATCAGTTATAAATTATCCGCGAATAGCCTTGATACCGGGAAGATCCTTCCCTTCGAGGTACTCCAGAAGTGCACCACCGGCAGTAGAGATATAAGAAACCTCATCTGCTTTATCGAACTTATTGATACAAGCCACTGAATCGCCACCTCCGATGAGTGAATAAGCGCCTTTTTTGGTACCGGTAGCAATGGCTTCGGCCACTGCTTTTGATCCGGCCTCGAAAGTTTCCATTTCAAAAACACCAACAGGACCGTTCCATAAGATAGTTTTGGAATTCTCAATCACCTCCTGCATGGATTTAATGGTCTCAGGACCCGCATCAAGTCCCATCCAACCTTCAGGGATATCATCAACTGCTACAACTTTGGTTTCTGCATCGTTTTTAAATGCATCGGCAGCAACAACATCTATGGGCAAATAAAGATTGACTCCTTTTTCTTTTGCCAGTTTTTCGATTTTCAAGGCAAGATCCAAATATTCATGCTCACAAATAGAGCCACCAATATTACCACCATGCGCTTTAATGAAGGTGTAAGTCATTCCTCCACCCAGAATCAGGTTATTCACTTTATCCAGCAGGTTCTCGATAATTGTAATCTTGGTAGATACTTTAGCCCCTCCCATAATGGCGGTAAAAGGTCTTTCAGGAGCTTTCAACACCTTATCCAGACTTTGAAGTTCCCGCTCAATGAGAAATCCAAACATTTTGCTGTCCGCATCAAAATCGTCGGCAATCACTGCAGTAGAAGCATGTGCACGGTGAGCGGTACCGAAAGCATCGTTCACATACACATCAGCCAGGGAAGCAAGATCCTTAGCAAATTGCTTTTGCTTCTCTTTCATTTCTGCCTTGGCCGATGCCTTTTCTTCTTCAGAAGCATCATCGGCCAACTTTGGCTTACCTTCTTCTTCCAAATGGAAACGAAGATTCTCAAGCATCAAAACCTGCCCCGGTTGCAAAGCAGCAGCTTTCTCTTTTGCATCGGGACCAACAGAGTCATTTGCAAAAACTACATCTACACCAAGCAATTCGGACAAACGTCCCTGAACATGCTTCATGGAAAAATCAGGATTGACTTTCCCTTTGGGACGCCCCAGGTGAGACATAACGATCACAGATCCGCCGTCTTCAATGATTTTCTTTAAAGTAGGTAAAGCTGCTTTGATACGTGTGTCATCCGTAATTTCAAATTTTTCGTTGAAAGGGACATTAAAGTCAACACGAACAATGGCTTTTTTCCCTGAGAAATTGTAAGCTTCAATTTTCGACATAATATATACGAATTATTGGGTTTTTATCCAGCTATTTAGCACCTTTCAATCTTTCATTTAAAAGATCAAAACGGTTAACGACGAACAAAGATACAAAATTCAGAATCCATAAGGGCCAAAATCAAATCAGAATTTTTTATCCCCCAGGGCTTACGGCATTCACCCCTCTTCAGCTCACCAACGGTTCAACTGATTCCAGGAGTATTCAGCCATTTCACTCGCGTTTCGGGGATTAATTGCATATTCACCATATCCACATTCTGAAGCAATAATAACCCCGGAGAAAACCCCTGCTCTATACGACCAACTCCGGCCAGTTCTGCGATCTCGGCTGCCTGAACGGTAACGAGACTAAGCATTTCCGAAAGAGACATAGTGGAAGATTGATTTTTCATCCTCTCGAGTAAAGTACCTTTTCCTGAAAACATCTTGCCTGACTGATCAATCTCTCCTATTGTCGGTTTGGATATAAGCCATGGTAATCGTTGCTGCTCACTAAGAGGGGGTATTCCATCTCCACTAACGCCAATTATTAATGAACCATCCCTGAAATGGCGATTCAACAATCCGGGATCATCCTCTATGTCAAGGCTCAAACCATCTGCAAAAATATCCAGAAAAGCCGGAATAAGAATCCCTGCAAAAAACCTGGTTAAAGGCTGCTCCACAAAACCGTTCTCAAAACAATGCACTTTCTCGATAAAGCCACTATCGCTGATGGTTACCACAGGCCAGCGAACAAGTTTTCCACCGGGTGACAACATATAATGGGAAGCAAAACGATTAACGGACATTCAATTCTTTTTTAAGCAAAAAATTGTCTTCTCTGGGTTCTTCCGATTCCAGATGCTCCAGACGGATTTCTGAAAACTCAACAGCACTGGTTACAGCAGTATCGTGATCAAATAAAAATCCGGACACTTCAATAACAGGTGGTGCAGTATCAATATCTGCAATCAAACTCACCGGTTTCTTTTCAAATGTTTTGATCAATGGCACAGAAATGGTATCGGAAGTACTGTCAGCGTAAAGCGTAATCATGGTAGTCTTTGCATCCTTACTCATATCCGGTCGCAAATACCTGTAAAAGGCGGATAAACGAATCTGTCCTTGCTGAATAGAATCGGCCATAAAGGAAAAAGGAAGACAGCGGTCACTCGTATCATTGACATTTACCTGTAATTTCCGGTCAAGCTCCCATAAGTCAAGAAGTTCCGGCACACTATCGGCAGCCTCTTCCTCGGCTTTTATTTGTTTATTCAATTCTGCTTCACGCTGACTGAGCAACACGACAACCTTATCGTAAACATCCTGGTAATGATGCGGATGCGCCACATACCACTTGCGAATGGTATCAAATTCAATGGTTGTCAGATTGTAGCTCTTAAGTACACTCTTATAATAACCGGGAGCCACATCCTCCACTTTCTCACTGCCAATTTTATACCGTCGGTTGTCCAACACACTTTCCGAAAAATAAAGATCAGCCAGAATTTCTGCCATTTCATCTTCATCAGGAAACTCGCGAGGTACAGGCTCACGCGGACTACATCCTGCAGCAATCAGGATCATCATCAAAAAAAAGAAAATGGATCGTATCATGAGTAATTAATGATTTGTATCTAACTTTTTCATGCTTGTTTGGTCATGAAATGTTTCAAAAATAAAAAACATTTTTCAGCCTCCATCAACTATTATTTTAGCAATCCGCTCGGCAGCCCGTCCATCCCATAAATCAGGCTTATCATTGATTGTCATCCCACCGTTCAGGAAACGATCAACCATTCCGGATGCTTCTTTGAGACTGGATCCGGCCAGGAAATTTGTTCCCTGATCGATAGTTACCGGACGCTCAGTATTTTCACGAAGCGTAACACAGGGAATACCCAACCAGGTCGTTTCTTCCTGCAACCCGCCACTGTCTGTCACCACCATACGGGCTCCTTTTAGCAATCGCTGAAAATCAATATATCCCCGCGGAGCCGTTATTTTGAGATTGGGGTATTCCGATCGCATTTTTACCAGATCAGATCCGGATTTTTCAAGATTACTCAATGTCCGGGGATGCAAAGGCAAAACAACAGGGATTCTCAAGGATAAACCCATGATCCAATCCATTACTTGTTGCAACCTTACACTATCATCCACATTGGATGGACGGTGCAATGTCATTAAGACATATTCACGTTCTTTCAGACGTAAAGACTCCAATGCCCGACTCGTACGAATAGACTCCTGCGCATACACAAGACTGTCAATCATTACATTCCCCACAAAATGAATTTTATCTTCTGCAACTCCTTCGCGTTGTAAATTTTTCAATCCTGAAGGCTCGGAAACAAAAAGAAGATCAGCAATGGCATCAGTGGCAAGTCGGTTAATTTCCTCCGGCATGGCACGATCAAAACTCCGCAGACCAGCCTCCACATGTGAAGTACGTATACCGCGTTTGACGGCTACCAGCGAACATGCCAGCGTAGAATTGACATCTCCAACCACGACCACATCATCGGGACGGATCTGATCCATCACCTCATCGAAGCGCTCCATAATCGCAGCAGTCTGCCGTGCATGACTTTTTCCTCCTGCATTAAGGTTAAATGCAGGCTCAGGCAGTCCCAAATCATCAAAGAAAACCCGACTCATGGCCTCATCATAGTGCTGTCCGGTGTGAATCAACACCACTTCTACATTTTCCCTCTGAGAAAATGCACGCCACAAAGGGGCAACTTTCACAAAGTTGGGCCGTGTTCCGGCCACAAGCACGATTTTCTGCATCGGATCAGGTTTCATGGTATTATTTTCCATCTCCCCTGACCATGGTTCGGATAGTTTTCAGAAATATTACGAAATCCAGTTTCAAAGACCAGTTATCGATATACTGAAGATCCATCTTCATCCATTCATCAAAAGGGATATTGTTGCGGCCGGACACCTGCCAGATACACGTAATTCCAGGCTTCATGGACAAACGTCTAAGTTGCCAGCTCTCATATTGCTTAACCTCATCGGGTAACGGTGGACGAGGGCCTACCACGGACATATCCCCGGTAAGGACATTGAAAAACTGTGGCAGTTCATCCAGGCTGGTTTTACGTAAAAATCTTCCAACTTTGGTAATCCGGGGATCATTGGTCATTTTAAACACCGGCCCGTCCATTTCGTTCTGCTCCATCAGCTTCTTTTTCAGTTCTTCGGCATTGGTGACCATCGTACGAAACTTGTAAACATAAAACCGACGTCCCCTCAGCCCCACTCGTTTCTGGGAAAAGAACACCGGCCCCCTGGAGTCTATTTTAATGGCAAGTGCCAACAAAATAAATACAGGTGAAAGCAATATTACCACAAATGTAGAAAACAGAAAGTCAAACACATCCTTAATCCTCAACTCAAGATAATTAAGCGGTGTATTGGAAATGGTCAGCATGGGAGTTGTTCCGAAGTAATGCAAATGCGTTTTATTGGTCAGCATATTGAAAAAGGATGAATACATACGGAAAACCACCCCTACTTCGGAAGTTATTGACAATAAAAACTCTATCTCCGTCTGATCTGCACCTTCTTTGCAGTAAATCAATTCATCAATCGTTTTATTCCTGAGCAATGCTTCCACATCCGTATTGGCAGGCAAGAAAGGTGCAATAGACCCAAACTCCTGTTCCAGGTCTTCCGTCCCGATAATGGCAGAAACCCGGTAACCCCATTCCTTCATCTTCACCATCTGGCGGAGGAAACTACGGGCACTGCTATCACCAATCACTACCACATTAGAGGTGTTGAACCCTTTGGCCCGGGCACGTTTCAGAAAAGAGTAATTAAGCAGTTTAAATGCCGAGGTAAGCACCAGGTCTATAGCTCCAAAGTAGAGCAATATACGTAACCCCATAGTATGCAAATTAAAAGCCCATACAGAAACTCCCAGAAACGCCGTCCCTGCTACAGCCAGACTCAGACAGCCAAACAACACTGCTGAATAGGGTCTGGATCGATACAACTGGTTCAACCGGAATGTACGTGCCAGAATATACCACAATGCCACAATTACAAAATGCAGGATAATAGAATCCTTATTTTGCAAGGGCATCAGTTGACCGCGATCGATAAGAACTGCGAGATTGAAACTCGCCAACGCAATCACAACATCTACGATAGCAAGCAATCTGTTTACTACTTTTGCCTTTTCTCTTAGCATATTTCCCCTTTGATCAGAATATCCAAAACCGTTTAAGCTTCAACCAGAAAACCGTCAAAATTCAAACAATTTCTCAAATTTATATCTTTTTTACCTTAAAACAACCTGAAAGTAACAGCAGTTTTCGCACCAAAAGAATGATAAAAATCTCCTGCGTCATAATATAGATCTATTCCAGCTGACAGTCCCGTGATCCATTCAGGCTTCCATTCTACTCCGGTCATGGTGTACCATTGATCCCGACCACCTTTGAACCAGTAATCCTCATCCTCATTCCAGGTATAGCGTCCAGGGTACTGTTCAAAATATGTTCCGAAATTGCGCGACCAGGTAACCTTCATTTTCCAGGAGATAACTTCTGAAATGTTGCCTGTTGCACCCAGATGCAATGCTTTGAACCGGTCATTTTTGATCCAGACCCCATGATTAAAGTTCATATCGGGGCGTATTGCAAGAAGTTGCGACCCGGTGAGGTTTAGGGGGCTTCCCATTATGTGTCCTTCGCGACTCCACCCTGCCGGATACATACCGTTGTTCATATAACCGTCGCGTCCCCCAAAATCATTGCCGTGATTGATTTCCTCTTCCAGAATATCCTTGAATTCCTCCAGTGATAAGGGATGATCGGGTACGATTCCAAAGTTCTCTTCCACAAAGGCATTCTTATCCTCCACCTCTTTGGGGAAGATGATTCCATTGATGTATGGGTCTGGCATTCCATTGCCACTCTGATGGGTCGTTTGAATCCACTCAAAAGTAAGATTGCTGAGCCAGGTGGATTTATCCCGGTGCCAGTCAACCCCCAGAATATGATCGGTATTTCCCTGCCAGAAAAGCATTCCTGAGCCATCAGAGAAAGGAATCTGGTAATAGATATTGAGGTGTCCGGAACCCGTTTCCAGTTGCGTTCCGAAATCATACATCCCCATGTGGGCTCCGGCGGCATTGGTTGCTTCGCCTCCGCCAATTTTGGAGCTGCCTTTGCCGAAAAAAGTAGGCCAGAAATCAATTGGAATATCTTTCCCGTTTCTTTGTCCACCAAAAAGCGTACTGTGATTCAAGCCCCCATAAAGATTCCATTTTCCGGGCCGTATACGCAGGTAAGCATACTTCTCATGCAGCAAAACATCGCCACTGGATGGTTGATCATTCAACCATGCCTGAGAGACACCTCCGCGTACTTCTGCAAAACCATTTGTAAAAGGAATAGATGTGTAATCTGAGAGTTCAAAAGTAACACGTGGAACCGGACGAAAATTAGTTCCGAAAAGATAGCTGCCTGTCCCCATATTCGATTCAACAAAAACAGGATCGAAAAGATGCTTTCCTGCTTTCAGTGACCAGCCTTTCCACTGAATTTCACCCCACCCGCGATGCAGACGGGCTTCTTCATATCCTGAGCTGTAATCTATATCCACCGCAGCGGAAAGTCTCAGACCGGGAGAGGCATTCCACAACACCACGGCACCAGCAGTAACCAACGACTGACTCCCGGACAAGTTGTTCCAACGGCCCTCCTGAAGTGCCACCGACCAGAGTGGTGGCAGGTCACCGTTATGCACAATGGCACTTGCAGAAGTCTGCCCACTCACCTCCACCCCGTTTTGTCCCTTTGCAGCAGGTATCAGGGTTAGGTTGAGAAGTAATATAAATGCTATCCGTTGTGAAGTAGTCATTTGTATCAGGGGAATTGGTGCACGGGTGCAAAGATAGTTTTTTTATTCCCACTGGAAAAGAAGAAAGCCATTCATGTCACGTTTGACCGAATGGCTTCTTATTGTCCTATTTTTTAATTTTAAACCAACCTTCTACATGAGAAAAACATGCCAAAGGGCAGAAACCCTTATTTTTTTAAGGTTTTTTAATCTTTGCACTGCCTTATCACTCTCTTTTTTAGCCAAATGCCTTTTTCGGAAGAATTCCACAAAGGCCTTCGAATTGTTCGTTTTCGAACAGAAGGTGTACGGATTGGGGGCCTCCCCCTTACCCCTGTCAAGGAGGGGGATTAGAAACTTTCAACTCAGAACATCTCTGAGACTCTCTGTGTTTTTTTAACCACAGAGAACACCGGGACGTACAGAGATAATAACCTTCTACCATCATGTCACCCCGCCGGGAATGGCCCACAATATTTGAATTTCACAATCGCTTTGTCATATCCTGTTCAGGTAGATTTGTAATCTCCGAAAAAAGAAATCTCTTCCAGCAAAAATCTTTTAGTCATTCTGCCCCTGCGAAGAACCTTCTATAGCTTAAATAGCTTCCAACAAATAACAGATCCTTCATTGTACCGCCACAGGATGACAACCAGAAGATTGTCATTTTGGACCAGAAAAAGCATCTCTCCCTTCTTGAGGGTATTTAGAAAGCACTTTACTCAAATCGTATAGCTTTCACGGGAGATATTCTGGCAACAAGATAAGAAGGCCCCAGCATCATGAGAAAAATGGTGAAGATAGCCCCCACATTCAGAAGAAGAATATGCAGCAACGAAAGGTGGATAGGAACGGTATCCAGAAAGTAGTTGGCCGGATCAAGTTTCACAAACCCAAAACCAGCCTGTGCCCAACAAAAACCAAGCCCCAGGAGATTACCCCAAAAGAGTCCACGCACAGTGATGTTCGCTGCCAGGGTCAGAAAAACTTTTCTTAACGGCCAGTCAGCAATCCCCATCGCCTTAAGTACCCCAATCATATTGGTGCGTTCCAAAATGAGAATCAACAGACCGGTAATCATATTAAAGCCTGCCACCAAAACAATTAACACCAGAATTACTATGATATTCATATCCAGCAAATCGAGCCATCCAAAAATCTGGGGTTGTGTTTGCCGGATCGTACGTGTGCGCATCATGGTGCCATCCGGCGTAATATGTCCGGAAACAACTTCAGCAACACCCATCCCGGTTTGCATCAGTTCATCGAAATCTCCGGCAAGCAACTCATAGCCCGATATCTGGCTACTCTCCCAGTTGTTGAGTCGCTGCACCTGACGAATATCAGCTATTACAAAAGTCTCATCCAGTTCCGGGAGGTGACTGTCGAAAATCCCTTCTATCGTAAAATTACGGGCCCTGATCTGATCTTCGAAAAAATACATGGGAACTTTATCTCCCACCTTCAACCCAAGCATACCTGCCAGGTCATCGCTTAACAAAATGCCATTGGACGTTTTTTCCTCACCCAGACTTAACGGATGGCCATCCACCAAAATGGTTCGAAAGAATGACCAGTCGAACTCCTGCCCCACACCACGAAGGACAATCCCCTGCATTTCTTCACGGGTTTTTATCAAACCGGGCTTAGTGGCAAAACGTTGAATATGCCTGACGCCGGGAACACTTAGCATCTGCTCTTCCAAATCCATATCCTGCTCAATTGGATTGGTCTGATAGCTGAGATTGAAATCGTAACTCACCACCTGAATGTGACTCCCAAAACCAATAATCTTCTCACGGATCTCTTTCTGGAAGCCCATCCCTGTAGCCACCGAGATGATCATCACCACCATCCCAAGAACGATACCCGCCACAGCCACCTTGACCACCGGACCGGCCAGCCGCTTTCCGGAAATTCCACCGGACTTTATTTTGTTTGCTATGAAGAGTTCTAATTTCATGTTACCTCCACTAACACCTCCCGGGAAGAGGAATTGAGGCCTCCCCCACCTACCTTTTCAAGAAGGTCTGTCTTAAACAGTCCCTTCAC
>DHQK01000114.1:0-1336 GCA_002411085.1 Marinilabilia sp. UBA5340
GTAGGCAGAGGGTAAAAACTCCAGCTTAAAGCCTGCCCGTCCTTTCAATGATTCAGGAATCGGCTGGTCCAAGGCGACCACAATTTGGAATCCATCTCCTTCCGGGGTGACTGTAATTTTTGAATCAAAATCATAATCCTCATACCGGAGTGTGAAGGTTATGCTTTTGTTGGTTTTGTCCACATTCTTTTCGACCAGGGTGGGGATTAAATCCCATTGTTCTGGTGTATTTTGCAATCTTACGGCTCCACCAGTGGATGTTCTGACGCCATGGTGAATGAGTTCGATGCCTGCCGTCTTTTCGTCAAAAAAGAAGCCGTTGTATTCATTGTTGAAAACCAGGACATTTAATCCTTTTGTCTCGAAATAGTCCTTTTCGTTGAGCGTCAGTTTTTGTGCAAAGGAGGCATGCCCAATTATTAATAAGCTTAGGGTAATAAAGATGTGGAGTTTTGTTTTTTTTAAGATCATGGTATTAGGTTTTAATGATTAACAGGTTAGGATCAGATTATTTGAAAAGTAATTGGGCAAAATTGTATAGATTGTTGCGCCAAACCGGCCATGTATGTCCTCCGGGATACTCGCTATAAGTGTAATCGATGTTGAGTTCATCAAACTTAGCCATCATGACCTGGCAGTTTTTCCAGGCAATATCTTCTTTCCCTCCCATTGAAATCCAGAAATGATTCAGGTTGTTGTTGATTTTATCAGCATTCTTGCCCATGAACTCGTATTGCGCACCAGCGATATCATCGTGTCCACCAATGATCCATCCTGAGCTGAAGACACCGAGACTGGAAAAGATATCTGTGTTGTAAATCCCTGCATAAAGGGTTTGAATACCTCCCATGGATAGTCCCGCGAGAGCCCGGTTTTCGGCACCTGTTTTTATACGGTAATTGTTTTCTACAAAGGGAATAACGGCTTCGGTAAGTTCTTTTTCGAAAAGAATAAGTGAAGATTCTCCAAAACCAGGAGCCGGAATATTGCCATCTACCATCACAATAATCATGGGCTCTGCTTTTTCTTCAGCAATCAGGTTATCCAGAATGAGATCTGTTTTTCCCTGAGCTGTCCATCCGCGTTGGTCTTCACCGCCACCATGCATGAGATAGAGCACCGGATATTCCTGGTCTGAATTTCCATATCCGGGAGGAGTGTACATGAAGAATTCTCTCCAGCTGTTGGTGACTTCAGAATAGTAACGTTTAATACGAATATCCCCGTGAGGAACATTTTTGATGGTATAGTAATCGTCACCTTTGAAAGGAACTTCGATGCCACTGGCCATGCGTCCCATGCCGTAGAAGGTTTCGCTGGCAGGATCGGCCACGGC
>DHQK01000114.1:1495-16881 GCA_002411085.1 Marinilabilia sp. UBA5340
TCCAATTGGATTATTTTAGCTTCAGGAGCTTTTATTTGAAAAGTAGCTGTTCCGTCGGGATGGACTTTTGGAAATTCTGATGAACGAATACTGGTTTCTGCAGGACGCCCCACATTACTTATATCATCGAACTGTGTTTCTTCCACTGGCTTGAACAGAAGTTGAGAAAACATATATAAGCTGTTTTTCCAAACATTGAAATCATGATAACCATGATCGACGTAGTAGATGTGTGGAACATCTGATTCATTCAGATAATTATGAACATTTCTGGTAATGGGAATCAGATTGTCTTTATCCCCGCAGGAAAGCCATAACAATTTAAGGTCACTTTTCAATTTAGCAGGGTCGGGAACCAGTTCTGTTGGTTTTTTGGTATTTGGGGCAGACGAAAAACCGCCCACCCAGGCAAATTTGTCAAGATTTCCCAGTCCGAAATTCAAAGACTGGCCTCCTCCCATTGAAAGACCAGCAAGAGCTCTGTGGTCACGGTCTTTTTTTACCGGATAATTTTTTTCAACAAAAGGAATCAGATCGTTGATCAGGTCTTTTTCAAAGGTAGCAAATGCTTCCACTCGTTCAGGGCTGAAAATATTGCCTTCGGCACGGTCGTTTTCCATGGCCCTGCCATTGGGCATCACCACAATCATGGGCTCTAGCTTGTTTTTCGCATAAAGGTTATCGAGGATGGTTCCTGCATTTCCGTTATTGGTCCAGGCAAATTCATCTCCGCCAATACCGTGCAGCAGGTAAAGAACCGGGTATTTTTTATCTTTATCGTATCCCGGGGGGGTGTAGATCAGGGCATTTCTTTCATTACCCACAGTTTTTGAGGTGTAAGAAATGGTGTCGGTCTTGCCGTGAGATATTCCGGGGCTGAAGATATCAAAGCCTGTTGATGCCGGCTTAACCGGGCTTTGAGCAAAAGAGAATGACCCGATTAGTAAACAAATGGCTAAAAAAATATTTTTCATTGATGTAAGGTTTTGGTAGTTAAAAAAGTTAGTGTTTTTTGTGAGGTATTTGACTGTCGAGTCGATATCAGGCCAGGTTCTTGAAAATGATTGAATGGAGCGTTTTCTGCTTGTTTAAAAGTTTCGTTTTGTCCGTATTCTGCTTCGATGGAGAGGTTACAATAATTTCCGGATGCCTGCTTTTGTGCAGATAAGAAAACAGGAAAGAGAGAAAGGGTTATAATAAAAGTAAGAGGGTTGAATTTCATGATTCTGGTCTTAGGTTTATTTTTTTTGTTCCATCTCAAATGATAGTTCAGCCGTGAATTAGAAAGAGAGGATTCCTGAATTTGCCATCCATTGGAAAAGTGGGTCAGTCCAGGATTCTTGTCTGAAGATGAATCCATGATTCCCTTGCGGGTAGATATGCATTTCAACAGGTACCTGGTGGTGTCTTAATTGTTCGAAATAGGAGATGCTATTGTCGACATCTACCACAACATCATCTGCTGCATGAGTAATATAAGCAGGAGGCGTGTCTTTCGTTACCTGTAATTCAGATGAAAATAGTATAATATCATCGGGGCTTGGTTTTTCCCCCAATAGCTGAGTTCTTGATCCTATGTGAGTGAGACTGTCGCTCATGCTAATAACGGGATAGACTAATATTTGAAAGTCGGGACGCAGATTTGTTTCTTCCGGATTATCGATTACAGGATAATAATGAGTTGCTAAAGTTGAGGCCAGGTGTCCTCCTGCGGAAAAACCCATGATGCCAATTTTATCCGGGGCTATGTTCCATTTTGCAGCATTTTCTCTGACGATTTTGATAGCTTTCTGGGCATCCTGAAGTGGTAAATTTTTTGTGTTGTTTGAATTGGCTTGTGGTAGCCTGTATTTTAAGACAAATGCGACAATGCCCTTTGCAGCTAATTTTTTTGCAGTTGAAATGCCTTCTCCTTCGTAAACGATTACACTATATCCTCCTCCAGGACAAATAACAACAGCAGGATGAGGAGGGGTGGCGCTTTCCGGGGAAAACATCTCTATACTTGGAGAAATAACTTTTCTGATTAGACCATCTGATCCTTCATTTTCCGAACTTATTTTTTCATCACCTACAATAGCTTCTTTTTCATTGTTGTATAGATTAATGATCTTCTGGGCATTGGTCTGGGTGAGAAAAAGAGCAACCAGAAGCAGAAATAACAATCGTTTAAAATGGTTCATTTGTTTAGTATTTTCCCCGTCTTACCGGATTCGTATTATACATTATTGCTGGTTTTCAGATATGAATTATAATGAGTGGAAATGCGCTTTTAATGAAATGGTTAACAGCCAACCTCAAAGTACTGTTTTGCACTATTGAGGTTGGCTGTTTTCGTCAATTGGACATGATATATGTCAAATGGTTTATTTTAATGCCTCATTAATTATTTTTTCCACCACATCTTTGGGCTCATTGTTTCTGTTGAACAGCAATGGATAATCAGTTCTTCCTCTTACCGGCCAGTTATTTTTCCAGGAGTTATTGTCGTTGACGCCCCAAAGAGTTACTCTGGTAATGTCCTCTTGGTGCTTGAGGAAAAGCTTAAAGAAGTCCAGATAGCGGTTTTCAAAAGCAGTTTTTACAGAGTCGGTGAGTCCTTCGGTATAAGGATTGAGTTGTTGTTGGTATTCATAATTGGTTGATACTTCTGCTCCAGCACCCCAATCGGGCATTGGTAAAACAGAAAGATCCAACTCGGTTACCATTACTTTTACTCCAAGTCCGGAGTAGTCTTCAATACTTTTTTCAAATTCTTGTATTGATGGGTAGTCTAAACCTATATGCCCCTGCATTCCTATGGCATCAATTTTTACTCCCTGATCCTGCAGTTTTTTGACCATTTTTACTACACCACTCCTTTTGCCAGGTACAGCCATAGAGTAGTCATTATAATATAGCTCTGCCTCAGGATCGGCTTCATGGGCAAATTGGAATGCCAGTTTTATGAAATCTTCACCAATGATTTCATAAAATTTACTTTTACGGAAAGAACCATCATCCAGAATGGCTTCGTTTACCACGTCCCAACCATTTACCCTGCCTTTATACCGACCTACGACAGTGGAAATGTGGTTCTTCATTCTTTCTATGAGTATTTCTCTGGAAACTTCATTTCCATCATCATCTGTGAAAAACCATCGAGGAGCCTGGGAGTGCCAGATGAGTGTATGTCCGATGATGAACATATCGTTTTCCTCTCCAAATTTCACAAACTGGTCTGCTAATTCAAAGTTGAATTTTCCTTCCTCCCTTTGAATCATACCACTTTTCATACAGTTTTCTGCAACGATGGAATTAAAATGTTTTTTTACTACTTCCATAGTGGCGGAATCGTGCCCCATTACCTGGCGTGCATTAAGAGCTGTTCCAATGTAAAATTTGTTTGAGAATGCTTCTTTTAATGAATTTGATTCGATCTGTTCTGTTCTATTGCATGAACCGAAAAAAAAAGTTGCAAGAATAATGGATGTGAGGTAAAAGAAATTTCTTTTTTTCATTTTTTAAGTATTAAAGTTGTTTAAAATTGAAAGAAATTTTGGTGTTAAGAAAAGGGGAAACAGTAAGGTGTTACAAAAACTAAAAAAGCACTTTTCGGCAGTGCGGTATTATGTTTTTTGAATTAATCAAAATTAGTAAGATTGGTTCTTTGTGATTTTAGATTTTGGATATTTGATTTTAGATTTTGAATTTGAAATCCATAGGATTGGATAATTTTTGTTTGATATTAGATAGAATTTTGGAAATAATGAAAACTATAGAATAAATGAGATTTTGGAAGACTTAATCGGGGTTGTTAAAAAATTTAAAAGTAAAAAACACATTTAAATTTTCATTTCATTGAAGTTTTAAACAAAAATTAATACTTTTGATCGGAGGCATGGAAGTGCTTGTTGTTTAATGAAATGGTATTTATGATGAGTATGGAATGTTATTTTTATAAAAAACTGATACCTTGGTCAAAATCCGACAAAGATGTCCCGGAGAAATCTGAAAATATTCCTTGTCCGCATTTCCTGCCATGTACCTTTCAGTTTTTATTTGCCATCAACTTCTTTCTGCTTTGTTTTCTTTGCACCACTTTTTCTGTCAGGAGTGAAAATGAATTTTATAATGTAAAAGAGGTGTATGGGATTTCTATTCGTGGCGCCAATTCTGTTTGTGAAGATAATGACGGTTTTGTATGGGTGTCATCAAAGTCAGGGGTTTATCGTTTTACGCAAGACGACTACCGGCTATACCATTTGCCTTATGTTACTCCAGATGTAATAAGTCTTAAATTGCTCTACCGAAACTCCCGGTTGTTTGCTTTTTCCAATAATGGACAATTTTTTGAGTATGATCCACTTTACGATGAATTTGAATTTATTTTTGATCTGCGTAAATTGTTGGACAATACTCATCTGGTTGTTAGTGACGTGCTTGTAGATGATGAAAATTCATTCTTTATCGCAGCCACTTTTGGTCTGTACAAGTATTCTTTAAAAGCTGGAATTGAAATACTGAGAGAGTCTGATCACCAAGATCAATTTATTGAATGGTACCGTAACCAATATTTTTTTCTTGGACATGCAGATAAACTATATATTGTAAATGCAGAGACTGCAAAGGTTGAATTATTAGCTACTGTCAAAGGAAATGGTAATATCCGAATATCCGAGATTTATCTTAATGCCGGCTCAAATCAGTTATGGATTGGTACGCTGGGGGGAGCTGCCTATCATTATGATATTAAGTTTGACAGACTAATGCCTGTGGATCTGGAAAATCTTCCGGTTCAGCCTCTTCTGGCAATAGCAGCCAAAACAGATAGTAGTATTATTTTGGGGTATGATGGTTATGGTTTGTGGGAGCTCAATAACAGAGGAACCTCTGTTATTAATACCTATATTGAAGATGTGGATAATCCAGGATCGTTGACGGGAAACGGAGTTTATGATATTTTTAAGGATTCCAGGAACCGCCTTTGGGTTTGTACTTTTAGTGGCGGTGTTTCATTTATGGAACAATCAGCCGAAACAATTAAAACTATAAAGCATCAAATTAATGATGATAATTCGCTGGTAAATAATGTTATCAATGATATTTGTGAGGATAGCGATGGTAATATATGGTTTGCTACAGATAATGGACTTAGTAAATGGTCTGTTTCCAATAATACCTGGATGAATTTATTTGAGAATATGTCAGGAAAATCCAACGTTTTCCTTTCTATCAAAGAAGACAATAGGGGGCAAATGTGGGCGGCGACATGGGGAGGAGGCGTAATGCTTCTGGATAAGAAAACCGGGAAAGAAATACAGAAATTTCCGAATCTTGGCGAATTTATTTTCGATATTTCTATTGATAGTACAGAGGGTATTTGGATAGGAGGAATCGTTGAGAATATTGTTTGGTATGATAGTCAAACAGAGCAACTCGAGGAGTATGCACCGCAGCCTGTTTATATAATTGAAGAATTATCCAGTAATGCATTTTTGTTTGGATGTTCTTATGGTTTATTGATGCTAGATAGATCCGTGGGCGAAATTGAAATTTTGTTTGAGGGTTATATTGTGCACGATTTATTGGTTTTGAATGGTATTGTATGGTGTGCAACCAGTGGAGGCGGTTTGATCGGTTACAATTTAGAAAACCAGGATTTCGAAGTGTTTGATTTGAATCATGGCCTGCCAAGTAACTTTGTAAACAGCATTTGTCTGGTGGACGACTGCATTTTGTTGGGAACTGAGAATGGATTATGTCGTTTTTCTCCAATAACAAAGAAAGGAGTTACATATTCATCGAACTTGTCATTGTCCACCAGCTCTTTTAATCAGGACGCTTGTGCTGTTTTGTCTACTGGGGAATTGATATTTGGAACCAATCAGGGCGCATTAATGTTCGATCCTGATGAAATTGTACAAGCAGAGGCTGAAGGAGCTCTGTTTTTTCAGGATGTTATTATATCAGGACGAAGTATACGCGACAGCCTGGTTTATGATTTAAGAAACCCTGTAGATAGTCTTCAGGAAATTGTACTTCCTCACAACAGAAATACCTTGTCCATTGAATTGTTGCCGGTAGGAATTTCCGAACCTCAAATAAAAATGTCGTGGAAGCTTAAGGGGGTTAATGATGTCTGGAGCAAACCTTCCTCTAACCGGTTGATTACTTTTGCTAATTTGTCAGGAGGGGAGTATGAACTAAGGATAAGGATGTATAATAATTCCCTGGCTGAGGTGATTGACGAGCGAAGTCTGTCAATTATTATTAAGCCTGCCTTTTGGAATACATGGTGGTTTTATTTACTGGTGGTTTTTTCGATTGTCGGAATCTTCTATTTCGTTTTTCGCTATCATATTAATTTGATACAACAACTTCATTTCAGAGAAAAAATACGTTTTTTTACCAATGCTGCCCATGAATTGAGGACATCTTTAACCCTGATAAGTGGTCCTTTTGAGAAGATGAAGGAAGAGTTTGGGAATTCAGTGAAAGGGAAATATTATTTGTCTCTTGCAAATGAGCAAATTAAAGGGCTTTTGAATGCCGCCAATCAACTTCTCGATTTTCAGAAAATTGATGAAGGGAAATCGCAGGTAAGACTTCAAATGATTAATGTGGTGAAATTTGTACAACAGCGGATTTTGATGTTTGAAGCCTATGCACGACAGCGGAATGTGAGTTTATCCTTTAATACCGGCGAAATTGAACTCCACTCCGGGGTCGATGTTGGTATGCTTGAGAAAGTTATTGATAATCTGCTATCCAATTCAATAAAATACTCCCATGAGGGTGGAAATGTACAAATAGAATTGTGGACGAATAGAAAAAAATGGTTCTTTAGTATACAGGATAAGGGGATAGGAATCAGTGCCAGAGGGCAAAAGCAATTGTTTAAAGAGTTTTTCCGCAGCGATAATGCCATTAACTCTAAAATTGGTGGATCCGGAATTGGTTTGTTGATGGTGAAAAACTATACAGAAATGCATGATGGACAGGTTTATTTTGAAAGTAGGGAAAATGTTGGGTCTACTTTTACTATCGAAATGCCTATTCGGAAAATTGATGGTCAAAAAGAGGTGCAGGATAATGTTTCCCTTTTACCGGATGATCCCATTGCAGATCTGAAATTGGTTCAAGGATTGAATTACGACACAGAGACCGACGAAAAGGTGAGTATTCTTATAGTTGAGGATAACGAGAAGCTTAGGAGTTTTCTTGAATTTTCGTTGAATGGTGAGTTTAATGTTTTATCTGCAGCCGATGGTCAGGAAGCATTGAATCTCATTTTAAATAGAATGCCGGATTTGGTTGTTTCAGATATTATGATGCCCAATATGGACGGATTCGAATTGTGTGAGAAACTTAAGAGTAACTATGAAACTTCTCATATCCCCGTTGTTTTACTTACTGCTCTCACCGAAAGAGCTATGCAGCTTAAGGGGCTCGGACTTGGGGCAGATGCTTATCTTACAAAGCCATTTGATATCGGACTGCTTCAGGGTAGAATAAAATCTATTATACAAAACAGAAAAGCTATTCGGGAAAAGGCGTTAAGGCTTATTGATGGAAACAATGGAATTCCACTCCTTGAGAATGAGCTTAATGATCGTTTTGTAAAGAAAGCTCTTGAAACGGTGAGATTGAATATTACCAATTTAGAGTTTGGGAAAGATCTATTTGCTTCAGAAATGAATGTGAGTCCTTCTTTATTGTATAAGAAAATTAAGACGCTAACTGATCAATCTCCTTCAGATTTTATTCGTTCAGTAAGATTAAATTATGCTTTGGAACTTTTACAAAAAGGAGGGATAACCGTTACCGAGGTCAGTGAAAAGGCAGGTTTTTCGAGTATCGGCTATTTTAGTACTGCGTTTAAGAAGTATTATGGTAAATCTCCTACTGATGTTGCAAGTTCTAAATAATTATTTTTTTAGCGAAAAACTGTTTCGTTCAATGTGACGCTTTCTGATATCTCTTCATCCAGCTTATCTGTTGAATTTGTATCTGGCTCCTTTTGTGAAATAGTACGATTAGAAAATGTATACATGAAGACATAATGATCACAATATCTTTTTGTCAGAGTGTAAAGCTTGGTGTTGTTTTTTTTAATAGGTTACTGTTAGTTGTCTGTGAGGGTTTGGCGGAGTGCTTTTTGCCGGGGAGGGATTGATTTTGATAATGCCTGAAGAACAGATCTAACGGGTTTCTGAATTCCGAAATGACAAAATGAAAAACCGGAAGAAAATATTTTAATTTTCCTCCGGTTCTTTGTCCCGAATATTCAGGAAACTTGCTGGCTATGAATGTAATTAATCAATTTTGGAGTTGTTGTCAACTTCATTGCTTGGAATAGGTAATATAGCTTTATTGGGGTTTGTTGCTATATATTCTATTGGTTCCGGATTGAGTGCAGAGAACTTTCCGTTTTTCCTCCAGCGAGCCAATTCAACCGCTCTGTACAATTCATTTGAAAACTCAACCAGAGACTCATGCATTATAGCTCTGTAAATTTGGTCTTTAGAATCGCAGGGATAATTTGCAGTTGGATAATCAGGCATATCCACGCTGGGGCGACTCCTGATTTCATTTAAGTAGGCAATGGCATTGGCAGGCGTGCCAACTTCATTTTCGCATTCAGCCAGTTTTATGAGTACCTCTGCAAATCGCATATTCCGGTAGTTTATGGTTGAAATATAATATCCACCCGGATTTAATTTGTACATAGGTGAGTATTTATACCAACCGTAGGCAGACTCCTTCAATGTGTCAGTTTTTTCAGCTCCATAAGCGTCTCCTTCAAAGATTACGGTTTCGGCTAATCTGGGATCATCTTTGGCATCTCCGTCAGATACACGCTCAAAATCATTAATGAGTTTGTCAGAAGGCACTAAGTTTCTCCAGCCGACAGGGCTTACGTCCTGAAACATTACAGTGCCTTTGTCAGCAGGTGAATCACCGTTACCGTCAGCCCACCAGTTGAAGTTATTGCCTGCAAATCCGATCTCAAATATGGATTCCTCATTGTATTCAGTTTCCTCCTGGAAATTATCTGCATAATTGTCAACCAACTCGTATGGGCCATTATTGTATATGTCCAATAGAACGGTATGAGCTGCGCCATATTTTCCCTGGTGCATTAAAACCCTGGCAAGTAATAACTGGGCTGCTCCTTTGGTTGCACGACCTCGGTCTGCATCGGCATGAGTGACATTTAAAACCTGAATAACTTCACCTAAGTCGGTTTCAAGCAGATTGTAGATTTCTGATTCCGGAGAAGTTGCTTTCTCTCCATCAGCAGTTTTAACAGTTTCGGTATAAAGGGGAACATCACCCCAATAAACTACGAGGTAATAGTAGGCAAAAGCTCTCAGAAATTTTGCTTCTGCAATACGATGCGCCTTGATGTCATCGTCCAGTGTCGGATCTTCAATTCCGGGACCAAACTCTATAACAGCATTGGCCCGGTGAATTAACCGGTATAATCCCTGCCAGGGCCCTGTAAGGGTATATATGGTATTGTCATAGGTGCCGGCTATTAACTGGGCATTATGAACTTCAAGTTGAGGGCCTCCTGATGCATGTTCGTCTGAACGACAGGCAGATAGATACTTAATCATTCGACCATAAAGATCGGCACCGGTAAATTGTCCATAAACTGCGTTGGTTGCTTTCTCTAAATGAAGTCCGTTTTTATAATATGAACTCGTAGTAAAGCCGTTAGGGTTAGTTTTATCAAGATCTTCTTCATCACAGGAAGGAAAAAACAGCAACCCTGCAATCAGAATCGATAGAATATATTTTAGTTTCATAACTATTTGTTTTTAGTGTACATTTTATCATTAAAAAGTTGCCTTCACTCCGAAAAGGAATGTGCGTGGTTGAGGATATTGTCCAAAGTCGGCACCATTTAGCATATTGTTGTCCCCACGGTGGGCAATTTCCGGATCATAACCATAATAATCAGTTAAAGTCAGGAGGTTTTGGGCTGTAACATAAAGCTTAAGTCCCTTGATGGAGTTTCCGGATATTCCGGACAAAACGTTATCGGAAAAATTGTAACCAATGGTAAGGTTTTTTATTCTCATGTACGAACCGTCTTCGATGAACCTGTCAGATGTACGGGCATTGTTGTTGGGGTCAGCATTAACTGCACGTGGGATGTCAGTATCTGTATTTGTGGGAGTCCATGCATCCAAAACGGCTACATCTGAGTTAAACAACCGCATCATACCCTGAGTCAGTACCTTGGTTCCACTGTATATGTCATTGCCGTATACACCCTGTATCTGCATAGAGAAATCTAAGTTTCTGTATGATCCTGAGAAATTGACACCATAACTGAAATCAGGCAGGAAATTTCCGATGACAGTTCGGTCATCTTCGTTGATAACACCATTGCCATCCAGATCTTTGAATTTGATATCCCCTGGGGATGTGCCTTCGTTTTGGTAAATTTGTTTAGTGACATTACCTTGTTCAAATTGCTGCAATGCCGTTTGATTTAGTGCATCAATTTCGCTTTGCGACTGGAAGATGCCGTCAACTTTGTAACCATAAAAGCCCTGAACGGGATGACCTTCCTGCGTGCGGGTAATGGTGCCTCCACCATAGTCTCCTGTAACTGCTACCTGATCATACACTTTTCCGTCCAGATCAGTTACTTCATTTTTGATGGTTCCCAGATTTCCGGTTATTGAGAATTGAAAATCACCCTTGCGCTTGTGATAACCGGCACTGAACTCCAAACCGGAGTTTTTCATGGCACCAACATTGGTCCAGGGGTTATTGATGTAACCAAGAGAGGCAGGCAGGTTTTTTTGTAAAAGCAGATTATCAACCTCTCGTTGAAAGTATTCAGCAGAAAAGGTGACAGAATAATCCAGCATGGATAAATCAAATCCAAAATTTTTCATTGTAGTAATCTCCCACTCTAAATCCTCATTTGGGAGATTTCCATAGTATGCGCCCGGGTTATCCTCAGCATTGCTGTTAAAGACGGCCCATGTATTTTGATTTATGGTGGATTGCCAGTCGTAAGCGCCAAGGGCATTGTTACCGACCTTTCCATAACTTGCACGAAGTTTAAGATTGGATATTAAATCAACATCCTGCATGAAGTTTTCCTTGCTCAAAACCCATCCTAAGGAAGCTCCGGGGAAGTTTCCCCATTTATTTCCCGGTGCAAATTTTGACGAACCATCTCTACGGAAGGAGGCACTTAACAAATACTTGTCAGCAAAAGAATAGTTTATTCTTCCGGTGTAGGAAATAAGAGATGTTTCATTCAGGTTTCCTGCTACCGATTGATTGATTGTGCCATCCAGTTGGTTGAGCAGGTTTGTTTCGTGCTCTCCTCTTCCTATGAGTCTGCTTCCTGTTGTTATTTGTTCTTCAATAACTGCAACTGCGTTGATGTCGTGCTGATTAAAGCTCTTGTTAAAGGTTAGTTGGTTGGTGTAAATTCTTGAATAGAACTTGAAGCGGTTGTCTTCCAACTCATGATATACTCTCTCATTGTAATCATCCTTGTATTTGGGATTGTCAATAATTGTTCGGTCACTGGTGTACTCCATTCCGAAAACCGACTTAAATGTTAACCAATCAGTAAAAGACAATTCGGCATAAGCATTTCCAATAATATTGGCTCTTTTGAAAATATTTTTATCCTGTTCGGCGATTCTTAAGGGGTTTTCAGGATCAGTATCATCAACCTGGGCTGTTGTCCGGTATCCATGTTCATAGCCTTCTGTGCCAATGGGAACACTGGCAGGTATGTAAGGTATCTGGTTGACAATATGTTTTATCATGGTTCGCCCACCAGATTCTTTTTCGTTGTTTCTAATACCGTAAGATCCGGTAATGTTTTCCCCAATGGTAATAAAATCATTTACCTTAAATTCGGCATTGAAAGTGGTACTGTGTCGGGTATAATCAGTTCCAACCATGATTCCTTCCTGGTCGATGAAGCCATAAGAGGTAAAAAAACGGAATTTGTCATTTCCCCCGGTCAAGTCAACGTTGACTTTTGAGATCGGCGCGCTCCGAAACAATTCATCCTGCCAGTCTGTATCTGTTTCAGCAAAAGTTTGTGATGCTCCGGGATAGATGGGGTCATTCATATTTGAAAATCTTGCGGGCAGATCAGATCCAGCGTTGGTCAAATACTCCGTTGCAAAATCCATGTATTGTTTCCGGTTCATCAAATCAAGGGTTTTCCACATTTGTTGTGTTCCTGTGGATGCATCTACATTGATGGTTATTTCTCCATCCCGGCTTCCCTTTTTGGTTGTGATCAGAAGAACTCCGTTGGCGGCACGGGAACCATAAATGGCTGCTGATGATGCATCTTTAAGTATTGATACAGATTGGATGGAATTGGGGTCCAGACCTTCAATGCTTCCAACCGGCATCCCATCAACTACATATAAAGGGGAAGAGGATAAATTGACGGAACCGAC
The DNA here is from genome assembly GCA_002411085.1 of Marinilabilia sp. UBA5340. Taxonomy (GTDB): domain Bacteria; phylum Bacteroidota; class Bacteroidia; order Bacteroidales; family Marinilabiliaceae; genus Marinilabilia. The sequence goes on from DHQK01000114.1 coordinate 13,942, forward strand.
ACCCCTGATTCGGATATTGGGTTCCTGGCCGGGGCCACCGCTGCTTACGATTGATACTCCTGCTGCCTCACCCTGAAGTGCAGATGTGAGACTGCTAACCGGCTTGTTTTGCATCCTTTCGGCACGAACATCCGTAACAGCCCCTGTTAAATTTTCTCTTCTCTGTGTACCATATCCTACAACTACTACCTCCGAAAGACTAATGTCGGTGGGTTCCAATACCACATCAATCTCATTCCTTCCGTCCACAGGGATTTTTTGAGATTCGAAACCGATGAAATTGAATTCTAGTACGGCATCAGCCGGGGCTTCGATTGAATAGTTACCATCTATGTCTGTGATGGTTCCGGTAGTGGTTCCTTCAATTATGATATTAACCCCGGGTAATGATTGACCGGTGTTATCACTTACTGTACCGGTAATGTTGACATTCTGGGCATACATTCCCAGATTGACGAAGAAAAGGAAGAATAATAGTAATATACCTTCCTTTTTTAGACACATCGTTTTTTTCATAAACATTTAGTTTTTAGTGTTAAGTAAGAAATATCAAAAACATTTGTCTTTGAGGCAGAAGTGTTAATTAGAGTTGAAAAATGTCAATGTTTATTTTTTTAAAAGTATGTGTCACTTTCTTTTTTTGTTATTTATTTCAGATACAAAATTTCAGGTGGTAGATAATAATTTGTAGTTGTTTTTCTAAAGCTGTTCTAAGCTACTGCAATTGTGGGTCTCCTTGGTTTTTTTAATTATGGAGATTGGGTGGTGTGAGAATTTGGTGTGTCTGAAATCAAATATTTGATGTCTGGAAAAAGAAATCAGAAGTTTGTCTGGAAGAAGCTTTGTAGTATGTTCTTGTTGGCTAAATTTGCTGATTATTAGCTTTGTAGTGAATGGCTCTGTTTATGACTAATTGTCAAAATAATGCTCCGTTAAACTTTTCTCAAGCGTCTGGTAGTTAATCATTTATTTTACAGTTATTTAAGTGCAAAAAAAAATCTCATAATAAGATATTTGCGTTATTGCATCTCTCTTATTTAGAATTCATTAACGGACAACGGGCTTTTGCAAAAAACAAGATAAAAAAAGCTGTAAATCAAACGATTTACAGCTTTTTGTCTCTGGATGAATGTTGTGTTGTGATCCGGGCGGGATTCGAATAGAATCCATATAGCTGCTGTAAATCAAGAGGTTGGCTTGGTGTGTTTTTAGTTGTTCACCATTTTGTTCTCATTCGTTTTGATGATGTTTGAGCGTTTTTGACTTTTTGAGTCTATTACAAAGTTAGGAGATTGAGGGATGAAAAGCAATTTTGTTTGTGTTGATTTTGTGTGTTTTGTGGTTGTTGGAGGGATGCTGTTTTTTGATGAGGTGAGGCAAAAGGAAAGAAAAGAGAATAGTATTTATGAAAAAGGGGATTGATGTGTAGATTGTGTTTTCTTTGAGCTTTTTGGGGTGGGATGAATTGAATGAAATGAGGGTTTTTGTTTAGGATTGTGGTTGTTGGTTGGTGTTAGGGATGTGATTGCTGTCTAAAGGGAATAAATAGGGGTAAAACCTGATAAATTTAATGGGTTTAGTCGTAGATGTATTCCTTTACTTCTTCTGTGGCAAAGCCGGCGAAGTCGGCAAATTCTTTGATGGTTACGAATTGATGGGGTTCTTTCCCCAGGCGCTTACGAATGTTGTCCAGGATGCGGTAACCGGTTTTTTCGCTTTTGCCGGTGATGCGCTGGATGTCCTTGGCGTAGATGCAAATTCGTTTGGTCTTCATCTTCTTCAGGGTTGCTTATTTAACAATAAGTCAGATTTTAATACTTTATCTATACTTAAGCTATACAGTATCTATACTGATGCTGTATTGTCTGTTTGTAAATTTGTACCAGTAAAAATAATAAAAAAAGAGACATTGCAGGACAGTTTTCTCATTGAAAGTCAGGTTTCCCGTGGTGATTTGAAAAAATGGGTTTTCGGTGATAGGTTTGATTCATTAACGAGGGTGTATGGGTTAACCATCTCCCTGAAAACCTAAAATGTTATGGCAAGACAAGAAAGTTTTTTTAAGTTGAAAGGAAGAGTAGGAGATCTTACTTTCTACAAAAGTGGCGGGAAATATCTGGCTCGTACTAAAGGGGGCATTGATGGTGATCGCATCAAGAATGATCCGAGGTTTGCGCGTACCCGGGAAAACGGACAGGAGTTTTTGAGAGCCGTCAAGGCCGGGAAATTGTTGCGAGATGCTTTTCGCGAGCAGCTAACCTTAACTTCTGACCGGGGGATGAGTGGACGCTTGTCTTCTGCATTCTCAAAGATTGTGAAGAGTGATGAGGTCTCGGCTCGTGGAGAGCGGAATGTGATGGCCGGTGATGTGGCCTTGTTGACGGGTTTTGAATTCAATGCCAACAGTAACCTGAAGAATATCTTTACCGAAGGTTATGGAGCCAGTCTTGCGGAAGGTGTTGCAGAGGTGCTTATTGACGCCTTCAATCCGTCCAGTATCCGGAAACCTGAAGGAGCTACTCATGCGCAATTTGTGACTGTAGCCGGTTTCTTTGATTTTAACGGATTGGAATCGGCGGCTGCTACCGTTGAAGGGGAGCCTTTTTCTTTGGATGAGTCGGAGCACTTGGAAGAAACTCTGACCGTCGGGAGTGTGGAGCCGGTTGAAGGTGGTGTTGGAGTTGTGATGCTCGGCCTCCTGTTTTGGCAGGAAGTGAACGGTGAACTATATAAGCTCAACAATGGTTCGACCAATGCCCTGCGCGTAATTGCCGTTAAATAATGATGAGCCCGGGAAACATAGAACGTGGCCGGCAGGCAGGGTTTGTTGGAGGAACACTGACAGGGATTTTTACCAATTTTTCCTGGCCGATGGTTTGGGGACGGATGGGCTTTCTTCCGTTGGGGGCTGCGGTCGGTTCGTGGCTATTTTATTCCTCC
>DHQK01000291.1:0-7003 GCA_002411085.1 Marinilabilia sp. UBA5340
GTTCGTGGGGTTGGATACGAAGCATAGTTGTAACCGGGTGTAAATGTGCCTCCGGCGAAATCTACGTTATACCCTTTGTACTTTGTTATGGTGGCCAGGTTTTGTCCGGTTGCATATACGCGGACATTGCTGATGTATCCGTTAAACCATCTGTCGGGGAAGTTATATCCTAAAGTAATGTTGGCAATTTTCAGATATGATGCATCCTGGATAAAACGCTCACTGAACATGTCGTTGGTGATGGAACCTTCGGGAGTGTATGCTACCCGGGGAACATCGGTATTGGTGTTATCAGGTGTCCAGGCATTCAGCAAATCAACGCTTTTATTTAGAGTACGGTAAGAGCCGCGCAACGTCATGTCAACAAAATCTACTGCTTTAAATCCTGCTGCCCCGAATGTGGAAATGCTCAAATCGAAACTTTTCCATTCAACACGTGCATCCAGTCCGAAATTGATGTCGGGTAAACCACTGCCAAGAATCTTACGGTCGGCATCAGTGATTTTGCCATCGGGAACGGGGTTGCCGTTCTCATCCAGGGTGCCATCCTCTGAAGCAATATCGGCGTATATGACATCACCGGGTTTTGCGTCTGGCCGGTTAACCAGTTGGCCTTCTGAATTTGTGTAGTTGTCTATCTCTGCTTGTGATTGATAGATTCCGTCGTAAACGTAACCATAGAATTCGCCTACCTCACGACCAACTTCTGTACGTGTGTAACCATCAATTCGGGATTCGCCTGAAACGCCAAGGTTTGTGACTTTGTTTTGAAGGGTTGAAGCGTTGGCTGTGATTTCATATTTTACGGCATGTTGACGATTGCGATACGAAACCAGGAATTCAAGTCCTGAGTTTTCCATGGTCGCCGCATTCATTTTTACAAATTCATTGGTTACACCGGCACTGAAAGGAACTCTTACATCATAGTGCAGGTCTTCTGAAGTTGATTTATACCAGTCGAAAGTAAATTCCAGTTTGTTGTTGAACATACCAAGATCAAGCCCCACGTCAATGGTTTTCTTCTTTTCCCAGCGAAGCGTTGGGTTCACATAGTAGGATACTGCAGATCCGGTAACTTTATTATTTGCAAAACTGTAAGTGTAGTCCCCTCTTTGCATTGTAGTTGCGTATTCGTAGGGGCCTAAGTTTGTATCATTACCGAGTTCACCATAACTACCGCGAACCTTAAACATGTTGATGATTGATTCATCTACAGGGAAGAAACTTTCACGCTCGATACGCCATCCGGCAGATGCTGACTTGAAGAACTCCGAACGATCTACCGAGAGACGGCTGGATCCATCACGACGACCTGTTAAAGAAATAAGGTATTTACCATCGAAATTATAGTTCACACGACCGATATAGGAAGCCAGTAAGTCTTCCCTTTCGTAAGTCGATGCCTGCGTATCTGCAGCGTTTCCTACCTGAAGAAAGTATGGTTCCGGCATGTTGTTGCCTGTCCCTGTAAGCGTATGGTGGGTGTTGTGCTCAAATGTCTGACCAAGAACTGTATTTATTTGATGACGTCCAAAGGTAGCATCGTAATTGATATAGTTTTCGATAAGTGCTGCGCTATAGCTTCGATAGCCTTGTGTCAGAACTTCATTGCTTTTTGACAGGTAGTTTGTTGTACTTTGAATAAAAGCAGGCACAAAAGTAAAATCCTTTGCAGTGGTTTTGCTGTAGGACACATTGAGGTTGTAATTAAATTTGTGATTGTCACTTTGACGCCCCACCATGTCAATCAGGTCAACTTTTGCAGATCCGGATGCAACGAAACGGTCAACCACCGAGTTTCTTTCCAAAAGACCATTGGTAAGCAGAACATTCGTTACCCGAAGGTCTCCATGTACATCGTCGTAGTAGGTACCATAGCCAAAAGAGTCGTACTGGTATTGAGAGGCTGCTGATAATTTGTCGTCCAGCACCCAGGTTGATTCATCATAAGCCTTGATGGTTGGCGGTGTGATCAGCGCTGACGCCATCACAGGGAATTGTTGGCCATAGAGGCCTTCTACATACTCGTTGGCGTTACTCAGGGCCATATTGTCCTGGTTGCTGTGGCTATATACTAAACTGGTCTTCACTTCAAGGAACTTTACGCTCATGGTATTGTTTGCGCGTGCTGTATAGCGTTCGAAGTTAGGTCCGGCTCCTTCGATGGTTCCTTCCTGACTGTAGTAATCAAGTGCTATGTTGTAAGTATTGTTGGCACCACCTCCCGAAAAGTTAACGTTGTGATTCTGACGAATTCCTGTTTTAAAGGCCTCATCCTGCCAGTCAGTGTTCACTACATTAGGGTCAATGTATTTGGAGCTATTCGGGTCATATCCTGCCGGAACATCCATGCCACTATTGTTATAGGCCATGGTAACGTATTCTCCATATTGCTTGGAGTCCATAACTTCATAGACTCCGTCTTCCACCTGGTCTATTCCAACATAGCCGCTGTAATCGATCCTTAAAGGCTGTTCTTTTTTCCCTTGCTTGGTGGTAATGATGATCACCCCGTTGGCAGCTCGTGAACCATAAATGGCAGCGGCTGATGCATCTTTTAAAACCTGAAGGCTTTCAATGTCATTTGGAGAGAAGTCGCGAATGGTTGTTCCCATGGGGACTCCATCAACAACATAGAGCGGATTGGATGAACCAAATGTACCAATACCACGCACACGCACTGAGGGATCTGCACCCGGTTGTCCGTCAGAAGTAATACGAACACCGGCCACTTTTCCCTGCAGCATGGTGGAGATGTTTGATTTGGATACTTTTTTCATCTCTTCGGTATCCACAACCGCTACAGAACCTGTGAGGTCAGCCTTGCGTTGTGTACCGTAACCAACTACTACCACTTGGTCGAGTTGTCTTACATCTGATACCAATGTGATGGTACCCAGGTTTGCGGTTCCCTCAACGCTGATTTCAGTACTTTCAAATCCAATAAAGGAGATCTTTAGTGTGGCATCAGCAGGAACAGAAAGTGAGAAGTTACCATCAATGTCGGTAATAGTACCATTGGTGGTACCTGTTTGTTGAACGGTGGCGCCGGTAAGGGGTTCGCCTTCCTCATCAATGACTTTGCCCGTTACAGTAATATTGTCTGCCTGCAGCATAGTAGTCTGCTCGCTATTGCTGTTCCTTTCTGCGAATGTGGCTGTTGAGAAGGCCAGCAATCCTAGAAGGATTATAAATATATATTTCATAGTTTAATGTCTTTTGTGTTGTTGATTATTCAGTAAATACGATATATGCTCCTTCTAATACAAGTGCGGTGTTCAGATCAGAACTGTCTACGATTATTCCCTCATAACTTTGGAAATGTGTTTCACCGGTCGCATAAGTAACATCGTAACGAATATCTGCCGTGTCGTCACCATTATTCGTAATTGTGATGATTACTTCAGAGCCATTGAGGTTTGAAGCAAACGTATCAAAATTCCAGTCGCTTGAAACTGTAAGATTTGGATTATTGTCATAGCCTGTGCCCCATCCGAAGTGGTCCATTCGAACTACAGCATATTCAGTCAGATCGGCTTTTCGCAGAATTGTTGAAGGACTGTTATAGTTGTTTGCCTCGTTGGAGTAGCAATACATTGTGAATGTTTTACTTTCACCGGCTGGCACTGAGTAGTCAGCTGAAAATTCTGTCCACCACGCAGTCGAAAAGTCGTTGGCACCCACCTGACCTACACCCTCAACCAGAGTAAGAGGAACATTGGCAGTTACTGTACTCATTGCCCCTTCATAAGAAACAATGGCATTTTGAGCTCCCGCAGCAGGCTGAATTTCACTGAACTGGAGAGCGGAGTGTTCCAGCGTGCTGGTGGTTCCATCAGAATAGGTAGCTGTAACTACCATTCCCTGAGGATCAAAAATAATTGGGTTACTACCGTAATAATAATAGGTGGTAATATCTGGCTGGGAAGTAATCTCCAGGCTTGAAACGGAGTTGGTTACTTCCAGAGTGTAATAGGTTGACACCGCTTTAGTGTATTCCCCTTGTTTTGTTTTGTTATACGCCAAAATAACCGTCTTCTCTCCAAGAGTAGTCATGTCAGGAATTACGCTAAATGAAATATCTGCTGTATCCACCTGCTCAGAAGATCCGTCAGCGAAAGTGACGGTGGCTATTCCGTTACCCCAAAAGTCTTCGTTTCCTATTTCCACAAAATCTGGAGTTCCTTCAACTGCAATTGAGGTCGGTTCTACATCTTCTACCACAGTTATTTCAGAGGGTAAAAGGTAGGCCTTTTTTATTTCCATATAGCTGGCATCGGAAATTAAGAAAGCGACAATATCTCCAGTTGCAGGAACCGGATGTTGATAAGTCATTATCAATTCTGTTCCGTTGGTTCCAACTGCTGTAGCAGTTATAAATGCATTTCCTGTTACTGAATGGTCTATTTCGAGTGTGACATAGGCACCATCCATGGTGGTGCGAAAGTCATTCCAGATATCTTCATCCCCATCAGTATCCGGGTAATTCTGTGATATCAGTCCGAGATCAAAATCATCGTTTCCCCATCCGTAAGCATCTGAGCGAAGGACAAAATATTCTGCATAATTGTCAGCATCGCGATCCGCTACATTGGCTATGGCCAGGTTCCAGTTGTTCCAGTTGTTTTCACTTCCTCCGTTGTGGTTTACAAACTCCAGTACCAATTTCTTGTTTGCAGGAATGGTGAAATAATCAGAGAATGCAGTCCACCAGGCCGAGCTGAAATCTTCAGCACCAACACTTGCTGTTGCTATGTCAATGTAAGTGGTGTCACCTGTGTCCACACTTGCTTTTGCTGCTGCAATTGAGTCGATCTCGCTTTGTAAATCTGCGGGCGCATCAATTGTGTAAGTATCCAGCTCTTCACATCCAACTAAGGCAAATATTGCCAAAATGGACGCGAATAAAGCGCACTTCATCAGTTTTGTTGTTTTCATAAATCTAGATTTAATTGTAATTGAATTCGTTTTTCATTTTCTATTTGATATAGAATTGCCAAATTTTTCTTCTGCTAAATTACTTCTGTCCTCTTCTTATAAGGTGGATTAATGGTTTTAAGAGGTGGATGCAGGGGTAAAATGTGAAATAAATTTAAAAAGGGCATAAAAAACATATAAATCTATTATACAAGGGTTTAGGTGGTTTGTTTCAAGAGGAAAAACATTTATCCACATGCGGTGAATCATGTATCCTCTTAATTAAATGGCGGTTATTGTGAAAAAGTGTCAATGCCTCTGTTTGATTTGAGGTATATCCAAAACCCGCAAAGAATGATTAAAAAATGAGGTATTCCTTGCAGAATCGATTCTGTAAATCATCTCATTTGGACTTATGTTTCATCCAAAATGAGTGATTTTCTAAATTGGGGTTATTCTGTATCCTATAAAGGTTTTTTTAAGAGAAATCTAAAAAACTTTGCGGACATTGGGGTATAAACCATTATGGAGGTTGGGGTTATTTTGTGATAATCTGCTTTTGGAAGGGGGCCTGGCCGGGTATCTGTTTCTTTGCTGGTATGAATGCAGGTAAACTCAATTGCATTCATGTAGCCAAGGGGCTGAAGGGTGGTGATTGGAAGAGGGATTCTAGTTTGATTACGATTTATCCAAAGATAATCAGGTGTTTTGTTTTTGAGAATGGAAATTAACCAGTCCTTCAGTGGGATTTTGTAAAAAAGTACCCGAGATCAGGTCATGCTTGAGCAATGATTCCTCCAGGATTTCTCTGAATATAAAAGCAATACTCCCAGTGAAGTGAACCGGTAATGTATGGGCTTTGGAGTATTGCAGAATATTCCTTTCGATAAAGAGATTGAAGGAGGATTCAACCAGTTGATGTAGGTTGGGGTGTGAAATATTTTGAGCGATGAATGGCATAAATCCCGCAGCATACCGATTGGGAAAGGGTTTTTTGTAAATGTTTTCCAGAATCTCCGCCTTATCTTTTTGGAATGTTTCATAAAACAAACGGGTTAGCTCTTGTGGAAGTTGATTTTTCAACAAATCCGACAGGAACTGTTTCCCTATGACTGCCCCGCTGCCTTCATCGCCAAGGATAAATCCCAGAGGAGATACATTTTGTTGAATTTCTTTGCCATCGTAGTAGCAGGAGTTGGAGCCGGTTCCAAGGATGCAGGCTATGCCTTCTTTGTCCTGACACAAAGCCCTGGCTGCCGCCATCAGGTCGCTGTCGATATGGATTTTCTTGCTGATAAAGAACTGACTGAGTGCATCTCTGACAATTTTCCCGGTTTTTTGGTTTGTGCATCCGGCACCATAAAACCAGATGGCATCAAATTCTTTTTGAGTGGAATTAAATTCCTGTTCCAGAACTTTATATATTTCGGCGATATTCTGATAGAAAGGATTGATGCCTGAAGTTTCAATAAAAATGGTATCTTCAGGGTTGTTATTGAGTATGGACCAGGTGGTTTTTGTGGAACCACTATCAGCAATTAACAGCATATTGGAATTTCTTTGTAAAAGGTACAAATTCGTTGCCGATAAAATTAAAAAATCTAATGGAAAATAGTATTGAGGCCAAAAAAATAAGATGTTTTTTGCGCCATGGAACTGATGAGGACTTACTTGGCAATATTAACGAATTCCGGAAAGATCCGGTGCCCGGTTATGAGGTGTTGATTTATGTGTTGACCACTGATGCCCTGCAATTGCCGCTTCTGCCTGAAGGTGTTGAAGTAATTGAAGTGGATGGCTTTCGTACAACAGCGATGTTGAAAAAGTTAGCCCCATTGGTGAATTATTGGGACAAGATAATTTTCTACCACGAAACACGACCTTTTAAGTTCTCCTACCGTGGTCTGCCCCGGTTGACACAGGCTATGGATGTTTTTGAGATGGGGATTGTTTACGCCGATTATCAGGTGGAAAAAGATGGCGTGGTTACCCCACATCCATTGATTGATTATCAAGACGGGAGCTTGCGTGACGATTTTGATTTTGGGCCTCTGATGATGTATTCGGGCGATATTTTTCCTGATGT
>DHQK01000291.1:7343-7992 GCA_002411085.1 Marinilabilia sp. UBA5340
AACAGGGAAGTGCAGGTGGAAATGGAGCTTGCCTGTACTGAATACCTGAAAGATACCGGAACTTTCTTAAAGCCCGAATTTGAGGATGTGAATCTCAGAGCCGGAGATTTTCCGGTGGAGGCTTCTGTTGTAATTCCAGTGCGCAACAGGGCTAAAACAATCAAAGATGCGGTAACGTCGGTATTGGGGCAGTTGACTTCCTTCGATTTTAACCTTATTGTGGTGGACAATCATTCCACAGACGGGACTTCGAAGATTCTTGAAGACCTTGCTAAGATAGATTCACGACTGATTCATCTGATTCCGGAACGGGATGATTTGGGTATAGGTGGTTGCTGGACTGCCGCAGTGATGCACGAAAGTTGTGGACGCTTTGCTGTTCAATTGGATAGCGATGACCTCTATTCGGGGGACGACACCTTGCAAACCATTGTGAATGCTTTTTATGAACAGCAATGTGCAATGGTCATCGGAGCTTACCAAATGGTGGATTTTGATCTGAATGAGTTGCCACCCGGAGTCATCGATCATAAAGAGTGGACTCCCGATAACGGGCGTAACAATGCTTTGCGCATCAATGGACTGGGAGCCCCACGGGCATTTTTCACTCCGGTAATTCGTGAAACAGGCTTTCCCAATGTGAGTTATG
>DHQK01000024.1 GCA_002411085.1 Marinilabilia sp. UBA5340
CGGGAAAATTCCAAAGGACAGCTAAAGCTGATTTATGTGAGAAAAAAAGAAAAACCAAAAAAACGATCGAAGAAGTAGTGTAGGGAATACTGTTCCGGATCAATTGCAACGCATTTGGCAAAAACAATGAATGCCTGCAATACCAGATAAAAGTGATTTAACAGTTCTACGATTATGAAACGAGCATGGCAATGATTGCCACAAAAGAACATGTATAAGTTCGTGCATGCGAGTTCCCCCGATAGATCGGGACAGGCTATCCGACCTTAAAAAATTAATTTTAAACGGATGAAATATTAGAACATGTTTCCTCGCGCCTATTATTAGGCGAGGTTGTACTTTGCTCCTATTTCTTCCAGGCTAAGCGTTGAGTTTGGCAAAAGATTAGGCGGACAACTGCCAAATTTTTCTTTGGCCATAAATCTCTTACATGATTTGAAAGCCGGTTCGCCCCCTTCGCAATATTTGGTGCGATATACTTTGGCTGTATAATCTTTTCCGGCCAGGATTCCATTGAAGATAGGGCAAGATGCAGAGTTGGGACATGTGGTGTTCATAAGAGTTTAGATTAAGATGTATAATAATTTTTCTTTTGTGCCTTGAAAAAAAGAATGGTATAAAGATAGTGTTATCTCTAAAGTAAACAATGGTTCACTTGGTGTCGTTCGTCAATTTTTTTTCTTCTTTTGTAATTAATTTCCAGGTAAAAGCATTTGATATAGGTTGTATCGATAAAATAGTGTTCAATAAATCATTGTATGTATTTATCTTAGCTTCTTAAGGCGTTTGACAGAGAGGCTCTTTACCTCGTGCAGGATGAAACGGGAACTGGGGTTAACACATTTTTTGGGCAGCTCTCTGTGAAAAGGATGCTTATTTCACCACCTTGAAGGGTCTGACCATTTTGTTTCCGTCAGCATCCACAATTGTAAGGACATGGTTGCCGGTAGATGGTTCCAGAATCATCTGGTGGGGTGCGGTGGTTGATCCCAGGTAGGTGTTATCTATATGCCAGTAGATTTGGGCATTTTCAGAAATGTGTACCGCTTCGAAGATGATCTTTTCCTGTTCTCCGTCCAGATCCACAGGACGCATAATGGTTGCATTGTAAGGAGGATATATAAAATCCATGGGGGTATCTCCCGATTTGAAACAACCTGGTTTCACCGGGGGCAGAAAACGGTATTCAGGGTGTTGACTGCTGTAGTACCATGCCATTATCGGGGGTAATACAAACCAGGGTTCAGTGAGGATTTCTCCACCAGGCTGGCACGATCTTTTGGTCTGGAAGCGCCTGTCCGGGGTTAGATGCACCAACCGATGGTAGGGACATGCCTCATTGGTTTTTATGGTGACAGGTATCAGCATTGTGTCTGCTTCCGGGCAATGCATTGCCGCCCGGTGGCCAGATAACTTGCAGACCGGAACAGCTTTTAAGTCATCGTGTGGAATTTCAAACCATGAACTTCCCGGGAGAAGGTCAAAGAGCTCAAACATCAGGGGCCCCGCTGTAGTTCCACCAAGCAATCCGGTCCTTCCTTCACCGGAGGCATTTCCAGCCCATACTCCAACAACATAACGACCATTGATTCCAACGCTCCAGGCATCGCGAAAGCCATAGCTTGTTCCGGTTTTCCAGGCAATATTCCGACCAGAACTAAAGTTTTCCCATCCAGCTTCTTCCGGAGGACGCACCACACTTTTCATCGTTTCCAGAGTCCACCAGATGGCTCCGGCTCTATAAACCGGTGCCTGATCCACCCGCTGTTGTTCTTCCGGAATAGCGGCTTCAAGCTGAAGCGGATGCAAATCATGGCTGCGGTATTGGCTGTTGTCCGTTTGATAATGTTTCAGCACGCGTCCCATATAGGCATAAGCCCCTGTCAGATCCCAGAGTGTTACTTCTCCTCCGCCCAGAATCAGGCTTAATCCATAGTGCTCATATCCTTTATTGAGTGTTGTAATTCCCGTCTTAGTCAGTTTTTTGAGAAATTTCTCTCCGCCGTGTTTGTGGAGAAGCCTGACAAAAGGAATGTTGAGAGATCTTGATAAGGCCTCATCGGCCGGAACAGCGCCGTCGTAATCGTTGTGAAAATTGGAGGGAGAATAGCTTTGGTATTGTGTTGGTATATCAGCCAAAAGGGTTTTGGGCAGGATGGTTCCTTCGTGTAATGCGTCCGCATAAAGAAAGGGTTTAAGTATGCTGCCCGAACTTCTGCGAGCTCTGATCATGTCCACCGCATGTCCTGCTTCTTTTTCCCGGGATTTGCTGTTCCCGATATATGCCAATACATTTCCGGTTTCAATGTCTGCAATGATGGCACCGGCATGCCTGATAAGGTTGGATGCCATGCGATCCGAGTGTCTTTGCAGGGCTCTTGAAGCCTGATTCTGCAGATTTGCATTAATGGTGGTTTGGATCATCTGACCTGGTTGGGTTTTAAGATAAAAGTCCACCAGATGGGGAGCTGCCGAAGGAAGATGTCTGGTTCCTTCAGGCAGAGGCTCCCGGAGAGACAGTTTCAGTTCGGTATTGTTGAGGTGACCTTTGTCAAAGAGTTTTTTTAGCAGGCGATCTCGTTTGGCTTTTAACGGTTTGCTATTGTAGCCAGGTCGCAGCATGCCCGGAGCATTTGGGAGAATTGCCAGAAGGGCCGATTCGGCCCAGGTAAGGTGGCGGGGAGGTCGTTCGAAATAATGCCATGAGGCGGTTTCGAAGCCCACAATATTTCCGCCAAAGGGGGCATGAGAAGCATATAACAACAATATTTCCTCTTTGCTTAATGAAAACTCCAGCCGAAGAGCTTTCATCATTTCCCAAACTTTATTGGTCAGGGTTCTCGGGGCATTTCCTGACATTCGGGCAACCTGCATCGAAAGTGTGCTCCCTCCGCTAACAATGTGCCCTGCCTGAATATTCTGAAAACCGGCCCGGAGGATGGACCAGGGATTGATTCCGGGATGATAATAAAAATATTCGTCTTCAAAGGTGAGTAGCGCACGTTTGTATTTTTCCGGAAGCACTTCCGGGGCGGGGAATCGCCATTGGCCATCTTTAGCAATATGGGCTCCTAAAAGTGAACCATCGGCGGCTGTGATAACTGTTGAGTAGGGTTGGTTGAATCGGGGAGCAGGGATAAAAAGGAAAAAAACAAAAAGGACCAGAAAGCCGATACCGATGGCATAAGACTTTCTGGTAGATATTTTGGAGATTCCCCTCTTCATCTGAAGTTTAGAAAATGGCAAGTAATTGTGTAAAGATGATGAGCAAAACCATGGCTACAGGATATACTGTGGCATAAGCAATGGCCGGGGCATTGGTGTCCGTCATGGGATCAACAGCGGCCAATCCGGGTGTACTGGTCATAGAGCCTGTGATAGCGCCAAGCATGGTAAGAATATTCATCTTTTTCATGAAGTAGGCAGATGCAACAGCCAGAATCATAGGAAGAAGTGTGATGATTCCACCAATTAGAAACAATTGAGAACCATACTGATTGTAAGTATCTACCAGCTGAGCACCCGCTTTGGTTCCTACCTCAACCAGGAAGAACATGAGACCAACCTGACGCAGCAGTTGAGTGGCAGCTCCTGACATACTCCAGATAACCGGCCCTGTGCGACCAAGGCGGCTTAAAATCATGGCAACAGCCAGAATTCCGCCTGTGAGTCCCAAATTAAAAGAGATATTATTTCCAAATGAAAGAGAGAGACCTCCCAGCAGAATCCCAATTACAATGCCCGCTGCAATGGGAAAGAAATCTGTATCGGACAGTTTTTTATCATTGTTGCCAAATATTCTGACTACTTGTTTCATGTTTTCACGGCTGCAGGCAACTGTGAGTTTGTCACCCATGTGAAGCCTCATAGAGGGGGAAGGGGTGATGTCTATACCGCTTCGGCGAAGGCGTGTAACAGTTGCCTGGTAGTTGCTCCACAGATTGTAGGTTCCAAGGGTCTGGTTAACGGCTTCTTTGTTTGTAACCAGGATAGACTGTACTTCATAAGACTTGTGTAGCGGAATTTGTTCTTCTGTTTCGTGCCCAATCAAGAGTCTTATTTTCCGAAGGGCGTCATCTGTCCCGACGGCTTTCACCAGATCGCCCATGTTTAGGACTGTATCCGGAGAGGGGACAACAGCTTCTCCTTTGTGCATGATTCGGGAAATGACCGCTTGAGTCATGGAGCGAATTCTCAATTCCGAGATAGATTTCCCGTCCACATTTTCGTTTTCCACCCTGAAGATCTTACTTTTTATTTCAGGAAAGCCGGATTCGTTGAGCTTCTCGTACTCTTTTTCGGCCTTTTTGATGTCTGCATTGATTATTTTGGGATAAAGTCTGACGAACAGTATCACGCCAATTACACCAAACGGGTAGGCGATACCATAGCCAATGGATACCAGAGGTGATCCGGAGGCGTCAATGGCAGCAGCCAGTCCGGGGGTACTGGTAAGGGCACCTGTCAGAAGTCCTATCGCGACGGGCATTTCGATACCTGTCCACCAAAAAGCAGCAAACGTTATGGCAGAGGCTGATGCCACGATGATGGTAGCGATGATGGCCAGATCTCGCCCCTGCTGCTTGAAGGACTCGAAAAAGCCGGGCCCGGCCTGCATCCCAATGGTATAAATAAACAGAATCAGTCCCAGTTTTCCGATGATGGGTGGCATTGTCATGCCAAAGTGCCCAAAGACAAGTGCCACAAAAATGATGGCGGAGATATCAAGGGAGATACCTTTGATCTTGATGCTTCCAAGGATGAAGCCCAGACAGATAATTACAAAAAGGCCAAAATACTGGGTAGTGAAAATTTCCATTGGTTTAAGTTTTGGTTAAATGCAAAGTTACGGTAATTCACTGTCAGGCTTAGGGATGTTGCGTTAAATTTTATTAATCTGGCTAAGTTAAGATATGTTATGTCTTTCCAGAATTTTCAATACTTTTTCTTTGTAATATCGTCCAAGGGGGATTTCCCGGCCCGTCGTCTTTACATGGGTGGGGCTATAGGCCTCAACTTTCTTCAAAGCCACGATAAAGGAGCGATGTATTCTTAAAAAATCCCGTTCGGGTAGTTTTTCTTCAATGTTGCTGATGCTGTTGAGCGTTTTTATTTCGCGACCGTCAGTGATGGTGATGGCCACGTAATTGCGCATACTTTCCAAAAATACTATCTCATTCAGCATCACTTTGACCATCTTCTTGTCGGATTTCACAAAAATGAAAGGTTCATCCGCCATCGTTTCGGCGCTTGAAACAGCTGGTCGAGTAAGCTGTTTATGTGTTTTGAAATAGCGGTTTACGGCTTTTACAAAACGTTCAAAAGAAATGGGCTTCACAAGATAATCCAGGGCTTCCAGCTCAAATCCTTCATGAGCATATTGAGTGAAAGCTGTTGTGAAAATCACCTCGGGTGGATTGGATAAATTCCGAAGTAATTGCATGCCTGTTAGACCTGGCATTTGAATGTCGAGGAATAAAAGATCAACGTGCTTTTGGTTGAGTATAGAAATGGCTTCCACTGCACTTTTACAGGAACTTTCCAATTTCAGAAAATCCAGGCGGCTGATGTATTCTTCGATGACATCTCTCGCCAGCTCTTCGTCATCCACAATTAAGCATTTAATGATATTCATAGTTTCAGAATTAGAAAGACTTCGTAGGAGTCCTCCCCTGGGTTTATATTTAGTCTGTAGCGATTAGGATAGAGTAAGTCAAGGCGCCTTCGGACGTTTTGCAGCCCGATACCGCCTTCTACCGAATTCTGAATGCCTGTTTCTGCGAACAAACTGTTCTCCACTTTTAATACCAATTCTTCTGCACGTATTCCAAGTTCGATGGTAATCCAGGCTCCCTCCTCAAAGCCTCTGGTGCTGTGTTTAAAGCTGTTTTCGATGAAGGGAAGAACCAGCATTGGGGCGATGGTTTTTCCATCTGGCTCCCCCCATAGATTAAAACTGAGGTCTATCCGGCTGCCATAACGGATTTTTTCCAGCTCAATGAAGCTTTTGATGCATTCCACTTCCTTCTCAAGGGCAACTTGTGAGGCATTGGTTTCATATAGCATGTAACGCAGCAAATCTGATAGCCGGAGGATGATGTCCGGTGCTTTATCTGACTTTTTCAGGGTGAGGGCGTAAAGACTGTTGAGGGTGTTGAAAAGGAAGTGAGGCTGTACCTGATTTTTTAAAAGCCTCAGTTCGGCTTCCAGCTTTTCGCGGGCCATCGTTTGCTCCCGTTGCTGAATACGGGAAAGATATTCTACCACTTTCACAATAACGGGAATGGCCAGTACCGAACCCAGGTCGACTGCTGTGCGGATAATCACCAGCGGATCGAAAATCGGGAGTTGTTCCCAGTCGGGATAAAAACTATCGAGTATAATGTAATTGTCTTCAAAGCGCTGAACTATGGCAACGGCAAATACCGATCCCAGGAAAAAGAGAATGAACTTCCATATTTTTCCTTGATAAAGGTAGTGTGGAAATAAAAAATAAATGATCCAGTAGACCAGCAGCATTTTGGCAGGAAGGCGAATCATTTCGGCCAGGTAATTCCTGGCAAGTTGCTGATCCTGACTAGCCCAGGCGGTGGCAAAAAACACCAGGTAAAATGTCCAGTAGAGCGTGTGTTGAACCACTTTGTTGTTTACAACTTTTTTTAACCTGCTATTGCCGGATTGAATGATTTGCATGATCTTGAAAATAAAAAGACACTTTACACATAATTAGTAATAATTTTTGGGCTTCCCCAAAATTATTGCTCATAGCACCAAATTTATAAACCTTTCCCTGTTGTCTGTACCTTCTAAGCCGTTGTATGTCCAATTTTGTTGCAAATGATGCCAATTCTTAATTATTTGCTGGCATGTAACGCCATCTTTTCAGCTGATCGGGAATTATGTCAATCTGCGGAAACGGTATACTCCAATTCATGGAAATAGTGTGTTTAAAAAGTGCCTGTAACACATTGTTGTTTAGTGTTAATTGATTGTTTTAAAAATGGCAATGACAGAGTTTTAGAATTTTTAAAGCCAGGCTACTATTGTCTGTTTTTTTTAAAACATTTAGTATAATGCTGTTTGTGCCGGGATGAATCTTATCCTCAATTCTTTAACCTTTAAAATTTTGCGTCATTGCGCTTCTGCGTTTTGATAAATAACAAACATAAATTCAGATTAATCATGAAAAGATCCCAAAAAACATTTCTAATGGTCGCCCTACTGCTTTGGAGTTCCATTGCCGAAGCGGCCAATTACAAAATTGATCACCTTGAACCACCGTTTTGGTGGGCAGATATGAAAAATCCCCACTTGCAGTTGCTTGTTCACGGGGAAGACATTTCCGACCTGGCTCCTGAGCTGGAATATCCGGGCGTCAGGCTTCAAGAAGTTACCAGAGTTCAAAACCCCAATTACCTGTTTTTGGATTTGCATATTAGTTCTGATGCTAAGCCGGGAACGTTTGAGATTCAATTTAAGAAGAAAGATAAAACCGTTCTTTCTTATGATTATGAATTGAGAGAGCGGGAGCCCGGATCTGCCATGCGACAAGGATTTGATCAGTCGGACGCGCTTTATCTGATTACGCCCGACCGTTTTGCCAACGGCAACCCCGGTAATGATGAGGTGGAACATCTGGCCGAAGGCCTTAACCGTTCCTTCCCCGGAGGTCGTCATGGTGGTGATATCCGTGGTATTTTGGATCACCTCGATTACATCGATGATATGGGATTTACCAGCATCTGGCTCAATCCGGTGCTCGAAAACGATATGGAGGAGTATTCCTACCATGGCTATTCAACTACCGATTTTTACAATGTGGACGCCCGATTTGGCAGTAACGAAGAGTACCTCGAACTGACAGATGCAGCCAGCGAAAAGGGTATTGGTATGATCATGGACATGATTGTGAATCACTGCGGATCGGAACACTGGTGGATGGAAGATATGCCCATGGACAACTGGATCAATTTTGACGCAGAATTCAGCCCTACCTCGCACAAACGCACAACAGTGCAGGATGAATACGCCTCCAAAGAAGATCTGAAACATTTTAACGATGGATGGTTTGTGGCTACAATGCCAGATTTAAATCAGAGAAATCCTCTGATGGCCAATTATCTGATTCAAAACGCTGTCTGGTGGGTGGAGTATACGGGACTTACAGGTATTCGCATGGATACTTATCCCTACTCCGACAAACATTTCCTGACCCAATGGACTAAAAGAATAATGGAAGAGTATCCCAATTTCAACATTGTGGGCGAGGAATGGAGTGTTAACCCGGTGGTGGTTTCTTACTGGCAAAGGGGAAAGGACAATAAGGATAACTACGTATCTTATCTTCCCAGTTTGATGGATTTTCCGCTTCAAAATGGCATGAGCAGTGCGCTTCGGGAAGACGAAACCTGGGGGACCGGATTCATCAAACTTTACGAAATGCTAGCCAATGATGTGTTGTATGCCGATCCTTACAATCTGGTGGTATTTGGCGATAACCACGATATGAGCCGTATCTACACGCAGCTCAATGAAGATCCGGGATTGTTTAAGATGGCCATGGCTTATGTGTTCACAATCCGCGGTATTCCGCAAGTACTATACGGTACTGAAATCCTCATGAGTAACAAAGGGACTACCGATCATGGCATCATCCGCAGCGATTTTCCAGGAGGTTGGGACGGTGATGAAACCAATGCTTTTACCGGGGTAGGTATGGCGGAAAAAAGTCTGGATGCTCAAAACTTTGTAAAAACATTGCTCAACTGGCGAAAAGACCAGCCGGTTATCCACCATGGTGACCTGATGCATTATGCCCCCCTGGATGGTATTTATGTATATTTCCGTTACAACGACGACGACATGGTGATGGTGGTGCTAAATAAAAACGAAGAGGCTGTGAATATGGATACCCTTCGTTTTCATGAAATGCTTACCGGCAAATCATCTGCACGTAATGTGCTCACAGGGGATTCATTTGATTTGGGTGGTCAGATTAAAGTTCCAGCCCGTTCGCCACTGGTGCTGGAGATAATGGACTAATGTTAATAGATACACACAACTGTTTAATAAAAGCTCCACTATAATTTGTGGGGCTTTTTTTACTGGTTGAGTCGGGGCTGATATGTTCTCATTGTAATTTAGCTATAAATATGCGACCCGTTTTTGGGGTCGGAGATATAATTGGAGATTACTCATCAAAAGCAAATGGAAGGTATCCCTGACTGTTTGAAACATTCTTTAAATACCTACGCAATATTAAGCAAAAGCCTTTTATTTTTGTAAGTATCTTATATTTGTAGGGATGAATTTAGCTCATTGGTTAAGTAATGAAATAGTTTTCTGAATAAAAGAATAGGATGGTTCTTTCCCCAAACAAAATAGCGTATGTTTTATTTCACTTAAAGCAGCATGTTTATACAGATGCATTAAGTGAGGATTGTCTTGTATTTGTTAATGAGGGAGAAAAAGAAAAATTTGAATATAGGAGGCAGGTGGTTTTTTCCTTGTCAGCTTCTGAAGTCCCTCAGCCTGAAAACGTCTTTTTTGAGGGAGTGGAAATACCGGTGCTTTTCCCATTGAATACTGGAGACCGGAACCTCTACCATTTGGATAAAAACGGGAATCTGATTTTTGGATATGATTTTTTTTCGTCAATTTTTTATCTGCTTTCCGGGAAACAAGAGGTAGAGTATTCTCAGCGCGATCGTTACGGAAGATTTCCGTTTGCCGGGTCTGTTCAGCAAAGGCTTGGCTGTGTTCATCTTCCTGTGGTCAATTATTACATGGAGATTTTGGTTCAGGGATTTGAACTTTTTTCTAAGCAACATGGCTTGACCTTCAGCAGAAAAAGGTTGTTTGATCATTTTGGTTTTTTGCTGAGCCATGATGTGGATCGTATTTCTTTTCATCATCCTTTCCGGATTTTAAACAGAATAAAACAATTGCTTGGCCTTGCTCCCTTAAATTATCCCCGGAAGAAAACCCTGAATCTGGTTTTTCGTGGTATATTTTATCGTTTGAATCCTTTCAGGAAACAGGATCCATGGTGGAACTTTGACTGGATGATGCAGTTGGAAAAGCAGTTGGGTATTCGTTCCACATTTTTTTTCCTGAAGCAGGAGGATCGGTTTGATAATTCATTGTATAAATTCCATTTTAGAAATATAAAGCATTTAATTCAAGCACTTAAAAATGATGGATTTGAAGTAGGACTTCATGGAACCATGAGATCGGCCTCAGATGCTAAGAACCTGATCAGGCAAAAGTCTGAACTGGAAGCGGTTCTTGGAGAAGCCCCGATTGGAATTCGTCAGCATTACCTTCGTTTTTTTCATCCTGTTACATTTCAGATACAGGAGCAGGCCGGCCTTCATTACGACACTTCTCTGGCGTTTGCAGAGCATGATGGTTACCGCAATGGGTATTGTTATCCGTTTCATCCCTATAACTTTGAAACTGACCACATGATGAACATTTGGGAGATTCCGCTGGTGATGATGGAAGTTTCGGTACTCCAATATCGTAAAGAGGGTTTTGAAAACCTGCGAAATCAGGTTTTTCATTACCTTTCCGAAGCCAGGAAATTTG
Organism: Marinilabilia sp. UBA5340; assembly: GCA_002411085.1. GTDB lineage: Bacteria > Bacteroidota > Bacteroidia > Bacteroidales > Marinilabiliaceae > Marinilabilia. The sequence goes on from DHQK01000024.1 coordinate 10,591, forward strand.
GGGGGATTTTTTCTCTTTTGTGGCACAATTGTCGGTTGAGTGAGTATGAATATGATGGAGTGATTGGGTTTTATGA
>DHQK01000031.1:0-3000 GCA_002411085.1 Marinilabilia sp. UBA5340
ACAACCCACGGATTAGATTAGTCCTCGTCTTCACGTGGGGATTCTTGAGGCCGCCCCCCTATGACAGCCCACTTCAAATCGACTATAAATCTATTTATATCTAGTCCTGAAGTAATCCTAAAAATGCAAAGCACTAGAAAAGTGTCATGTTGAACATAGTCGAAACATCTGTCTTTCAAACGAACAGATTCTTCGACATGCTACCAATGACATCAAAACTGGGCTTTTGGAACAGTCTCTTTTTCATTATATCGTCTATTACCTGACCTCCAGTAAGATTAAAAAAACAGAAAAGCCGGTTTATCACCGGCTTTTTATCTTATCTGAAAATCACTATCAGCACCAACTTTCCTCCTGTGTACTGTACAGTCTATTCAATTATTGCTCCTTTTGATGCTCGTGCTCAAAAAATTTCTTCTGAAAAATCAGTATCGCCATAATTCCTAATGTTATTGAAGAGTCGGCAATATTAAAAACCGGCCTAAAGAAAATAAAATCCTGTCCCCCTAACCAGGGCAGCCAATCGGGATAAGTCCCGGAGAACAGAGGAAAATAGAACATATCAACCACCCGCCCATGAAGAAAAGAGGCATATCCTCCTCCATCAGGGAATAATGTGGCTATCTGAGAATAACTGTGGTTAAAAATCAATCCGTAAAAAGCACTGTCGATAATATTCCCCAAAGCACCTGCCAGCACCATACTCACACTAATAATGAGGCCAAGCGGAGCTTTTTTGCAAGTGAGTTTATAGAGATACCATCCAATACCAATTACGGCAACAATTCGAAAAACACTGAGGAATATTTTACCAAAATCACCTCCAAGTTCCATTCCAAAGGCCATTCCATTGTTTTCTACAAAATGGATATAAAACCAATCTCCGAAAACAGAAAATTCATCACCCAACATCATATTGGTTTTCACCCACACCTTAAGTGCCTGATCAACAAATAATATAGCCAGAATGATAATTATTGGTGTTTTTAATTTCCCCATGTGTTAGCTATTAGCGCTTAGCTGTTAGCTCATGGCTCACAGCTGTTAGTAAATAAATTCGGTAATTTAATTCGATTCCGTAAGCATCAGAAAACAACTTTTAATCACAAAAACAGAATGCCCTCTTCATAACCGGGGCAAATATTTATCTTCGCACTCCACCTTTAAATTTGCAAACAAATTTATGATTAAAGCGATCCAAAGACTTCACAGATTACCTGTCAAATATTGCTGCATATCCCTTCCAATTCCTCAATAAGCACAAACAAATTTGAAGAAGTCTATCAAAATCCAGGCGATTAAAACGGTCTGATCCGTGCTCTATTTCTGAGCTTTCTTAGCCTCAATGCTCAACGTGGCATGCGGAACGGCTCTCAGACGTTCTTTGGCAATCAGTTTTCCGGTTTCACGGCAGATCCCATAGGTTTTGTTTTCAATCCGAACCAGTGCTGCCTGCAAATGTTGAATAAATTTCTGTTGCCGTTGGGCCAGTTTACCTGCTTCCTCTTTCGAAAGAACAGCAGCCCCCTCTTCCAATACCTTGAAAGTAGGTGATGTATCCTGGGTGTCATTACCATCCTCAAGCGTAATGGTATTCCTAAGCAATTCGTAATCCCGTTTTGCTTTTTCGAGCTTTGCCAGAATAATGTCCTTAAATTCCTTCAGCTCTTCGTCTGAATATCGGGTTTTTTCTGCCATAATGACAAAATTTATTAGTGTAAATAATGAGTGAACAAGCCTGTCCAACCCATAAGGGCCACCAGGTTAAACTTTTTCTATTTCTAATTGTGTGGTGATTTGCTCATCCAGATCTACGGAAAGTGCATCTCCACTGTTACATTCATCTACCAGATTAATTTCATTCGCCAGAGTTTGAGCTGCAATATAATCTTTATGCTTCACAATAGCCTCATTGATCGTTTCATTCTTTTTAATATTGACCACAATCTTGTCGATCACTTCAAAGCCACTGTCTTTACGAAGGTTTTGTATCCTGTTGATCAATTCCCGGGCAATACCCTCTGCTTTCAACTCCGGGGTGAGGGTGATTTCCAAGGCCACTGTAATGCGGCCTTCGTTGGCTACCAACATACCGGGAATGTCTTCACTGATGATCTCAGCATCTTCCCGGTTCAATTCAACAGACTCCCCCTCTATATCTATATTAAACCCGTTCTCCTGCTCAAACCTGGCAATATCGTCCTGAGACATCTGGGCAAAAGCCTTGCTAATGGCTTTCATCATCTTACCATAACGAGGACCTAAGGTTTTGAAGTTAGGCTTAATCCTTTTCACCAGGACTCCTGTAACATCCTTAAGATACTCAATTTCCTTGATATTCACCTCGGTCATGATCAAATCTTTCACAGCTTCGATCTGCTTCTCGAAGTGACCATCGTAAACCGGAAGCATTATCTTCTGTAACGGTTGACGCACCTTAATGTTTACCTTACGTCTTAAGGCCAGAACCATTGATGAAATCTGCTGAGCAAAGTCCATTCGCTCTTCCAGTGATTTATCAATTTTGGCTGCATCAAACACAGGAAACTCGGCCAGGTGCACCGACTCAACATTATGACGTCCGGACAGTTGATTCAAATCGGCAAACAACCGGTCGGCATAGAACGGAGCAATAGGAGCAGCCAGCAAAGCAACTGTTTCTAAGGCCTGATAAAGGGTCTGATAGGCGGCGAGTTTATCTCTATCCATCTCTCCTCCCCAGAATCTCTTACGATTCAATCGAACATACCAGTTACTCAGGTTTTCGGTAACAAAATCCTGAATCGCTCTACCGGCACGCGTAGGCTCATAGTTTTCTAATGCTTCGGTCACCTCTTTGGTAAGCGAATTTAACAGAGAAATAATCCACCGGTCAATTTCCGGACGCTCCTCCACGGGAACTTCTTCTTCGGTTCCTGTAAAACCATCAATATTAGCATACAAAGCAAAGAATGAATAAGTATTGTAAAGCGTACCGAAAAATTTCCGCTTCACTTCATC
>DHQK01000031.1:3246-4364 GCA_002411085.1 Marinilabilia sp. UBA5340
ACGCCAGACAGATCAAACTTCAAATTGTCCCAGGGCTGGGCATTGGTAATCATATACCAGCGCAATGGATCGGAACCATGCTCTTCGATGGTTTTGAACGGATCGACAGCATTGCCCAGTCGTTTAGACATTTTGTTGCCGTTCTTATCCAACACCAACCCATTGGAAATAATATTTTTAAAAGCTACACTGTCGAACAACATGGTGGCCAATGCATGCAAGGTAAAAAACCATCCACGGGTCTGATCCACCCCTTCAGCGATAAAGTCAGCGGGGAATGGAAGGGAGCCGTCTTCTTTCCCCTCAAATGGATAATGCATCTGTGCATAAGGCATGGCACCGGAATCAAACCAGACGTCAATCAAGTCTGTTTCACGATACATACGTTTCCCGGTTTCAGAAACCAGAATTACGTCATCCACATAGGGTCTGTGAAGATCAATCTTATTGTAATTGTCATCACTAAAATCTCCCGGATTAAAGCTACCAAACGGATTTTTATCCATAAATCCGGCCTTCACAGAACGGTCAATTTCATTTACCAGCTCTTCTACCGAACCAATGCACTTCTCTTCTGCTCCATCTTCTGTCCTCCAAATGGGCAAAGGTGTGCCCCAATAACGTGATCGACTGAGGTTCCAATCCACCAGATTTTCGAGCCATTTTCCAAACCTGCCGGTTCCTGTTGACTGGGGTTTCCAATTAATGGTATTGTTGAGCTCAATCATCTTTTCACGTACAGCTGTAGTCTTAATAAACCAGCTGTCTAGAGGATAATAGAGAACTGGCTTGTCGGTTCTCCAGCAATGCGGATAACTGTGCTCGTATTTTTCGACTTTAAAAGCCTTATTTTCTTTTTTCAACATGACTGCGATATCCACATCAAGCGTTGGATCATCATCCGTCAGTTTTTCATCATACCCGTTTTTTACATACCTGCCGGAAAACTCACTATAGGTATCAATGTCTACATTGGTTTTCACAAATGAAGGATCGAGATCTTTGATCAGGAAGAATTTTCCGGTCCGATCGACCATGGGTTGTTGTTTGCCATCCTTGTCAATCAGCAACAAAGGTGCGATGCCGGCTTCCTTTCCTACGCGGTTATCGTCGGCACC
>DHQK01000031.1:4653-7153 GCA_002411085.1 Marinilabilia sp. UBA5340
GGAATCAGTTGCTCATAGCGAATCCCAATGAGTTTTTCACCATCAAACTCATCAAGTACCTTAAAAGGTATCTTCTTGTCACCCGGTGTAAAGTCCTCAAGCGATAATTCAGCATTTTTAGGATTGAAGAATGAGTTGACGAGATCTTTAGCAACCACAGCCACCAATGGTTCACCCGTGTAAGGATTGAATGAACGAACCCTCACGTACTTTATATTCGATCCAACAGCCAATGCAGTATTTGATGGGAACGTCCACGGGGTAGTAGTCCAGGCCAGAAAGAAAACATCGGCATCGGCATCTTTAAACAAAAACTCCGACTCCTCATTTTTAACGACCTTAAACTGACCCGTGCAGGTGGTATCTTTCACATCACGATAACACCCCGGCTGGTTCAGCTCGTGTGTACTCAGACCAGTACCTGCGGCAGGAGAAAACGGTTGAATTGTATATCCCTTGTATAGTAATCCTTTCTTGTACAACTCCTTCAACATCCACCACAATGTCTCGATGTATCTGTTGTCGTAAGTGATGTAAGGGTGATCCATATCCACCCAATATCCCATTTTGTGAGTCAGATCTTCCCACATATCGGTATATTTCATCACATCTTTGCGGCAGGCATCGTTGTACTCGGCAACAGAGATGGATTTCCCAATATCTTCTTTGGTAATCCCCAGTGTTTTTTCGACACCCAGTTCCACAGGAAGACCGTGCGTATCCCAGCCGGCTTTGCGATGTACATGATAACCCTGCTGTGTTTTGAAACGGCAAAAAATATCCTTAATGGTACGTGCCATTACATGATGAATGCCCGGCATCCCGTTGGCTGACGGCGGTCCTTCATAAAAAACAAAAGACGGACGACCTTCACGGGTGGACAAACTTTTTTCAAAAGTCTGGTTGGCTTCCCACTCTTTCAAAACCTCCCGATTTATATCAGCGAGGTTTAACCCTTTGTATTCAGGAAATTTTTTACTCATTTATATGTAAGTTTTTACCTCTGTTTTAAAAAGTTTACAAATATATCGCTTGACTGAAACAAAAGCAAATAGAAAATGACGATAGTCTTTGAGAAAATTGAGGTTGAGGTTGAGAAAAAGAGATTGTGTCATTCTGTGCCTGCGAGGAATCGATAATTCGGTAGTATGCAGGAACTATCAGGAAGTTAACAGGCAAGTTTTTGGCATCGTAACATTAAAATCAAAACAGGGAATCATTGGCTGACATAAGGGAAAAGCCTGAGAAAGATGTCAATGCGGAAAAGAGACAAATACAGCAACAGGAAAAAGAAAGCATAAGACACCAGTCATCAAGCTATTTTTGCCACCAGATATTGAGAAAATGAAAAGAGGCAGTTTCCGAATAAACGAAAACTACCTCCTTAAAAGTCTTAAATAATATCAGATGCCAGATAAAAAGTACGACTGCCTAAACATCGATAATCGGACAGACCTATCGAAATTTAATCAATCCCCTGACTACTGGCTATAAACTAAAGTCGAAATCACCTCTACATAAAAAACTTCAACAGGAATAACACCGTTAGTATATACATTATCCATGAAAGGTCTTTAGTTTTACCTGACAATAATTTCAGGGCCACAAAAGACAACATTCCAAAAACAATCCCTTCAGCAATACTATAAGCCAGAGGCATCATAATTATGGTCAAAAATGCAGGGATGGACTCGGTGTAATCATCAAAATTAATTTTCAATACCGGTGTAAGCATAAACGATCCAACCAAAATAAGCGCCGGTGCTGTAGCTGCTGCTGGTACCATAAGGAAAACCGGTGAAAGAAACAGAGCCAATAAAAACATTCCTGCAGTGGAAAGAGAGGTCAATCCTGTTCGTCCACCTTCAGCAACTCCTGAAGCACTTTCCACGTAGGTAGTCACTGTGGAAGTTCCCAGCATAGAGCCTACGGTCGTTCCAATAGCATCAGCAAAAAGAGCCTGCTTGGCACGTGGCAACGAACCATCCTTGTTAATCATATTGGCTTTGGATGAAACCCCAATCAAGGTTCCTACTGTATCGAACATATCTACAAATAAAAATGTAAACAGGACAATCAGCATATCGATGGTGAAAACACTCGAAAACTCAAACTTCAAAGCAATGGGTTCTATAGAAGGCGGTAAAGTCAACCATGATCCTTCAGGAAGATGGGTTACTCCAAAGGGAATTCCGACCACTGTTGCTGCAAAAATACCAATTAGCAGTGCACCACGTACTTTTAGAGCCAGTAATACCCCTATCAACACCAGTCCAAAGAGGGTAATCCACACAGAATGTGAACTCATATCACCTAAAGTCACCAATGTGGCATCATTGGCAGCAATCAACCCGGTGTTTTGCATCCCGATGAAAGCGATAAAAAGACCAATACCTGCAGATATGGCATGTTTAAGGTTCATAGGGATCGCATTAACAATCAGCTCCCGAACATTAAATGCTGTAAGAATGAGGAAAATGATACCTTCCAGAAAAACGGC
>DHQK01000028.1:0-364 GCA_002411085.1 Marinilabilia sp. UBA5340
TGGTTGACTGCCGAATAGGCCGATAGGAAGTCGAAGTAGCGGTTGCCTTCCACATCCCAGACAAATATTCCTTTGCCTTTTTCCAGAACGACCGGAAGGGGATGGTAATTGTGGGCGCCATATTGTTCTTCTCGTGCAATGTAATCTGCGGGGGTGACTGGTTGTTTCATAATGCCTGATTTAAAAAAGAATGTAGATTAAAGACTTGATTATCTACTCAAAATACGGAAATCTTCACATTAAAAAAGCTGAAATTTATCAGTGAGTATAATCATCTTGCAGACTTTCGTGAAATTTTTTTTAAGAGTATTTGTGATGAAAGCAGGTGGTAGGCAGAAGTTTGACAGACAGAAGGCAGAAGATA
>DHQK01000028.1:493-4212 GCA_002411085.1 Marinilabilia sp. UBA5340
GTTAATCCTGATATAGAAAAAGTTGGTCTTTCACCATTCATTTGGTGGAGTCCTTACATTTTCTTGATTCATTGATTGAGAATCGCTCTGCTCGGCTTCGCCGCATGCTTGCAAGAATTTGAGTTAAGGTTAAATTAGTATTGAATAATTGGACACATCAATTAATCATGGTTTTCTCTCTTGCATTATACTTTAATGGCAATTTTTTAGAACCCCATATTCAGCGATACATTAATCCTGCGTCCGGTGAGGTAATTGGGCACAGCATACTGGCGGTTTTCCACATCACTGACCCAATAGTGTGAAATGGTATTGCTGATGTCGAAGAGGTTAAATACTTCCAGTCCCAGCCAAAAGTCTTTGATAAAAGGCACTTGTTTGCCCGAATTGAGCCAGGGCTTCAGGTCTTTGGAGAATCCTATGTCCACACGTCGGTAGGGAGGCATCCGATAGGTAGCCATGTAACGAGGGGAGCGGGGAGGGCCAAATGGGAGTCCGGTGCCGTAAAATAAGCTTAAATGAACCTTGAAAGTGGGGTTGTTGGGCAGGTAATCCTGGAAAAACAGAGAGAAGTTAAGACGTTGATCCGACGGACGTGGAATGTAGCCAGGGCTTCCGGCTTTGTCCCAGGTGTCACTTTCCAGGTTTTCTTCTGTTTTCAGGAGAGACAGGGTAGCCCATGATTCGGTTCCGGGAACAAACTCCCCGTGCAATTTCATGTCGATGCCGGTAGCGTAACCTTTGGCCTCATTTTTACCCGAATAGAGTATTCTGACATTGTTGATCTGGTAGGGAATCAAATCATACAGATATTTGTAATAGATTTCAGTGGAGAATTTGAACGGTCGTTTGAAAATATGGAAATAATGATCCACTCCAGTAAGGATCTGACTTGATTTTTGTGCTGTTAATTGGGGGATATTTCCCGATTGCGGTGGCCGGTATTCTTTATAAAATGGAGGCTGAAAATACCATCCACCGCTGAGGCGAAAGCGTGTGTTGGGGGTTGCCAGTGGCAATAGGGTAACCTGAAATCTGGGTGTCAGGTGAAGTTTTTCTTCCCGATCAGAATATATCAGGCGGGTTCCATAGTTGATTAGGATTGATCCCCAGTCGGGTTTCAATGCCGTTTGATGGGTTACGTACATTTTAAGGTGACGGGTTCTAATCTCAATATTTGCATTCCTGCTGTAGCTAAGTTCCAGCTTAGGATTTCTTGGAATAGAGTATCCCGCCGAATCAAGTAGTTCCCATTCGTTGATGCGGTCTTTAAACCGTTCTTCCTGCCATTTTAGGCCCCAGTTGATTTCATGCTTCCCGCTGATCAGTTGATTTCCTTTTACCGAGATAGAATTGACGGTGGCAAACAGATCGTTTCGGGCATGCTGAAGGTACTCGCCAATGCCGATGTTGATGGTGCTTTCGGAATTATCGTTTCCCTGAATTTCCTGCAGCCAGTAGGCTCCTGCAATATCAAAGGTTTCTTCTTCAAAGGCACGGTAATGACTTCCGGTCAATTCGAGGTGGGTGGCAGGGCTTGGGTTGTAATTCAACTTAACAGCTGCCAGCCCGGTTTCAAACTTGTCTTCTTCCTGTCCGGCAAAGAAAATCCGGAGTCTTTTCACATCCGACATGGTTCCAAAGTCTGTCTCCCGGCTGGTGGGGATAAACTGATATTGGTTCAGGGCATAGTAACCGAGGACATCGGCCGATAAACGGGGTGAAATCTGATAAGAAAGAAAAGTCTGAATATCCGTGAAGTCCGGTTGGTAATCCCCTTTGGTATCCATGCTGCCCAACAGGTAGCGATTGGTCTTATGGCGGGCTCCTGTAAGCCAGGTAAACCGCCCGTTGGCTGCAGCACCTTCGGCATGGCCACTCATTCCCATCAGGTTGATGTTGATGCCTGCAGAAGTGGAATCCGGTTTTTTGTAACTGACATCCAACACCGAACTCATTTTATCTCCATAGCGGACACCAAATCCCCCGGAAGAGAAATATACCGATTCGACCAGATCTGGGTTCACGATGCTTAGCCCTTCTTGCTGGCCACTTCGGATTAACTGAGGCTTTTGTATCTGGAAACCGTTAAGGTATACCAGATTCTCATCGAAATTGCCTCCCCGCACCCGATACTGACTGCTGAGTTCATTGCTGGATGCAACTCCCATTTGTGATCTTACCAGTCCTTCGATTCCGTATCCTGCGGCCGACGGCAATTGCATTGAAAGCTGGGGGGACAGGCGCTGGGCAGACTGGTCTGCGGAACCTTTGGCAGTGACTTCCACCTCCGGGATTTCCCGTAATCTTCTTTGAAGAGACAGAATTAAGGGTTTTTGTGCAGTTTGGCGATTTCTAACTGTGATCTCTTGGGGTATGAAATCAATGTGGGAAAATTGAAGCGTCACAGGAAAGGATGAAGGAAAAGAAAGTTCAAATGTGCCCTCCGTGTTGGTGATGGTTCCAATGGAAGTTCCTGAAACAATGATATTGACCAGTTCTATCGGTTGGCCGACGTCGTTTACCACTTGTCCTGAAATTGATGTTTTGTTTTGAGCCGAAACACCTGAGGAGAGGGTAAGGAGAAACAAAAGAATATATTGTATGGCAACCGGTTTTGATTTCATCATTTAAGACACTCAGTGTTTAATTGTGAACGCAAAAATAACCAAAATATTGGGAGTCCGGAGAATTACATTACCGCCTTTTATTGTCATATTTGAACCCTTGAAAATTGGATAGAACCCTTGATTTTATTATATTTGTGGGTATGGAAAAGCGAGTGATTGAGACCAACAATAATTTTCTGGAAACAGAAGAGCGGTTTTCAAAAGTAGTGGATTCAATGGTAGATTCTTTTGCCATTGAAGGAATTGTTTTTTCAGATGAAGAACTTCAAAAACTCGTGGAAGATTTCAGGAACGAGTTAAGTCTTATCAGCTCCTGAATGCATAAGGAGAATTCTTTTTTGAGGCAAGAATTACTTGCTTTTGAGTCTTTTTATAATCAACTCCATAGGAACATAATTTTCGTCAGCAGCGGCCTGCACTGCTTGAATATAATCTCCGAAGTGGTTCTTGTACAATTTGTTGAAATCAAGGAAATCGTGCCCTTCTTTGGCCATCATTAAATTGGCCAGTACCCGGGCGGTGCGCCCGTTTCCTTCGCGAAAAGGATGAATGTAAAGCAATTCGGCATGTACTTTGGCAATATCACGAAGCAGGTCGGATTCCGAAGTGTATTTATTGGGAAGAGGATTTAAAAAACGATGCTCAAAATCATCCATTATCTGCGGTAGAAATCTTGCAGTAGGGAACATAAATGCACCTTTGGCCATATTTACATGTCTTAGTTTTCCTGCAAAATCATATAAATCTCCCAATGCTGATTTGTGAATGTTTATGATGTATTTTACATCAAAGCGGGTGGATGGAGTTAGTGACTCCAGGAGTATGTATTGCGTCCTGAGAAATCCAGAGAATTCCAGCTTGTAAATATCATGAATGTTGGTAATGCCTTTTTTATTGTGAAGCACCACATCCTGATCTTCTTCTTCGGGAACGTAATATTTTTCAAACTTTTCCTTTTTCATGGAGCATGAGCATATTGTCTGGTGTATATATGAAATCAAAAGGATTTAATCAAAGTTATGAAATGTGACATAAAATGCCCAGACTTCTTATTTATATTGATTTGTGTCAGGTGAAATGCTTCGGTAA
>DHQK01000028.1:4441-10064 GCA_002411085.1 Marinilabilia sp. UBA5340
TGCGTCTCTACGTTTATTTCTTTTTTACGGACTATTGAGCTGGTTATTGTTTAAAATATTACCAGACTGAAAATTCACACTTAATAATAATCCGTATGTTGTTTTTTACCCATGTTTTTTTGTAGTTGATAAACAGATAATGGTAATTCACAAATAAAAACCCCTCTTCACATAAAATGGTAGTAAATTATCAACTGCTGATTTTTTGTCAGTATGCACTTTGTTGGTTTTTAGGGGGTTGTTTTGGTGTGGCTGTGAAAAGATTTGCGTTTGCCCAAAGCGTAATTATTGGGTCAGAGGCATGGAGAAATGATTTTCAACTGCAGATATCAATAAATACTTTTAGCATGAGAAGGAATTTTCAGGAAATCCCGGGTGTAAACAGAAACAGAAAGTACGATAAGAGTCAGGAAACCATTAACTGTATTGCTATCGATGATGATAATTTTTCGTTGAGTATTTTGGATAAATACTGCGAAAAACTGCCCTGCATTTGTTTGAATTCAATTTTCGATAATCCTCTCGAAGCACTTAATTATCTCAAGGTTCACCAGCCAGATTTAGTGTTTCTGGATATTAGTATGCCCGAAATATCCGGAATTTCCATTGCCCGAAAACTACAGGGAAAAAGCATGGTTATTTTTACTACTTCACATAAGGATTTTGCCCACGAGGGCTTTGATTTGGATGCCGTTGATTTTCTGGTCAAACCTTTCGATTTTGATCGTTTTTACCAGGCTATTGCTAAGGCGCGCGAGCACCGGGATTTTTTGAGACTCAAAGCCATGGTTGAAGCTGATCATGAATACATTATTATCAAAGAAGATTATCAGAACGTAAAGGTTAAGCTGTCCGATATTCTTTTTATTGAAGCGCTGGACAATTATGTGAAGATACATACTTTAAAAAAGACTTATTTAACGCTCAAAAACTTAAAAGCCATGGCTAATAATTTGAACTCAAGGAATTTCATGCGTGTACATAAGTCTTACATTGTTGCTTTGGATCGGATTGATTTTTTTTCACGGGATCAGATTCACATTAATGGTAATGTGATTCCTATTGGACGGACTTTTTCCAAGCGTTTTAAAGAGGAAATAAGCAATTGAAGAGTTTTGTAATGTTGAATCGTTGTTCTCAATGAATTTTATGCATTTCACCTAAACATATTTGCTGTTTACCATTTATGGCTGTTTTGTTATATGAAAATAGGAGACATTAGTTTGCATAATGGGAGGCATGAATACAGGCTCCTGATTGTATTGCTGTTTTTGATGATGGAAGGGGCCGAAATTCTTTATTCTCAGGAAATTGATGTAGAGGTTGAGGATACCACCTCTGTTATGACTGTGGAAGATATGAGTTTTTTGTTTGATGAAACAAAGACCAAAGTGGGAAATGATTTTTTCAGGATGTTTCATAATAAATGGTCTTATCCTGCTAATGTTAGTGGTATTTCCGTCATAATCGGGGAAAAACCGATTCCTGGTATGGGAACTCAGATCTGGATAAAAGCAGGTGAGACTACTCTTTACAAAGCTGTCTTGCGCCCCAATAGCGATCAAATGAAAAAGGAAGTGGAAAGGGCACTTTATTTGGCTTACAACTATTTTATTAATTATGAGATGATACAACAGCAATTGGGCTCTGAAGACTATAAAGGTAACGGATTGTACTAATTAATAATTTATGCGAATCATGAAAACCCAAAAAAAATTTCTCATCCTTATATTCATGTTTTCTGGAGTGCTATCCTGCTTTGGTCAGGATTTTGTTTATCAACCGGTAAATCCTGCTTTTGGTGGCAACTATCTTAATTACTCCTGGCTTTTGCAGAGCGCCAATGCACAAAATACTTACGAGGAAAAGAGTGATGCTTCTTATGAAACGGATCCGCTTGGTGACTTTGAGCAATCGATGAACCGACAAATTCTTAGTCAGTTGTCGCGCAGTTTGATGCAAAATTATTTTGGTGAAGAGCTTTCTGAAGGACATTATAATATAGGGAATTATGAAATTGATGTTGCTCCGGGAAGCAATGGTTTGGAAGTGGTTATTTTCGATACTTCAACCGGTGATAAAACAACAGTAACGGTTCCCTTTTATTAGCATTCAGGAAAAAGGGATAGAGTGCATTAATTGGTTTTGTGTATTAGTCCTTCCCCATTTTAGGGAGCCTTAATAAATAAATTTTACCGGATGAACCCTTTATTGATCAGGAATATCATTTCAAGGTCACTTCTTTTCTGTCTCTCCCTTATTTTGATGAGCAGCTGCATGAGTAGTTTTAAGCATCCAATGAAGCCTGCTCCTGCCCGAATAGGAAGTTTTTCTGATGTATATAAAAAGGAACTTGTACGCTTACCTGCTCCTAAAGAGAAAGTGTATGCAGCTGTTTATAGTTTCAGAGATCAGACGGGGCAATATAAACTGTCAGAAAATATTTCCAATTGGTCAACGGCTGTAACACAGGGAGGTACCTCTGTTTTAATGCAATCACTGGAGGAATCCGGATGGTTCGTAACCATTGAGCGTGAGGGCTTGTCCAATTTGCTGAATGAGCGCCGGATTATTCGTCAGACTCAGGAACAGTACCAGGGAGAGGGAAGTAGCCTTACTCCCTTGCTTTATGCAGGTGTATTGATAGAAGGTGGCATAATAGCTTATGAATCTAATATTCGTACCGGTGGTTTGGGAGCCCGCTACTTTGGCACAGGAGCTTCGGGAGAATACCGGGAGGATCAGGTAACCGTTTATCTTAGAGCCGTCTCCACCAGTAGTGGAAGGATTCTGAAAACTGTTCATGCTTCTAAAACTATGCTTTCACAGAAACTTGATCTGGGAGTATTTCGGTATGTTTCACTAAAAAAACTACTCGAAGCCGAAACTGGTTATACTTTCAATGAGCCTGCTTTTGTGGCTGTTCAGGAGGCCATTGACAAAGCAGTTTTGGCGCTTATTGTTGAGGGAATATCAGAAGGACTCTGGCAACTCGAAGATCCTACCGACCTTGAAGATCCTGTAATTAAAGATTACTACAGTGAAAAAGACCAATCATCGAAAACAGACTATTTGGGCAATGTTTCTTTTACCAACACCGAAAAATTCAGTGCAGGAGCCGATTTTGCTCCTGTCTTATATGATGGAGATCTGGGAAACGGGAAAGTGAAGCCTTATGGTCAGGTGAATGTAGGCTTTTTTAGAGATAAGCCATTTCAATTGGTTTGGTCTTTAGGGGTTGGAAATGCCTCCAATGAAGATAAATATGATGTTAAGATGGCTTCTTCCGCGCTTTCTGTCCAATATGATTTTTTCAGAAACTTATCTTCTACTCCTTATATTCAGGCAGGATATGGCGTGCTATATCAGGACTATGACAGATGGTTTTTGCACAAACCCGTATGGAATGATAATGTTTTTCAGTTTATGCATCTGGGGCTGGGGTATCAGTTCCGCATGGAGAATTCTCCTTTAATCTTTAAAGGTGCTGTCAATAGTCAACTTTTTTTTAACGATCATCTTGATGGATTGTCATACGGGAAATATAATGACCGGTTGTGGTATTTCTCTTTTGGACTGGAGTACCGGTTTAATCTAATCAAATAATGGAGGTATGAGGTCACTGAAAAAATATTGCTTTTTGGGTTTAGTCCTGCTGGCAGGTTTAACATTCTTTGCATGTGAGGATACAATTGAATCGCCTCTGGCCGGAACGCTGACAGGGCGTATATTGGACAAAGAGACAATGTTGCCCCTTTCGGATATTCGGATATCGACCAATCCATACAGTGATGTAGCAGAGACTGACAGTTCCGGTTTTTTCCAAATTGACGAAATAGAAGCCGGAGAATACAATGTTATAGCTTCCCACAATGGGTATAAGTCCGAAAGCGTTGGTATCACTATCCATTTTCATGAAATTACGGATGTGGAAATTGTATTGGAAGAGATTGCTGCTCCTGATTTGACTCCTTCCTTTACAGACAGTTTTACCCCGCTTGAAAATGGCGAAATGTATGATCTTGAGGTTTTGTTTTCGTGGCAGATTGAAGAAACAGACTCTGTATTATTTGATTTGATAATATATGAAAATGATGAAAAGGCTGAGCCGGTTATCTACGAAAATATTGAAGATACTTTGCTGTTGGTAGATGACCTCAGGTTCAGTACTACTTATTTTTGGCAGGTTGTGGCACGCCGGGGAGAAAGAGATGCCTATTCTTCTGTTCATCGTTTTTCCACCACCTCATTTCCATACAATCGCATTCTTTATTCGCAATTGCGGAATGAGGTTATGCAACTTTTTGTGTGTGATTCAGCAGGAGAAAATAATTCTCAAATTAGTTTTAAAAATTACCATGTCTGGAATGCACGATTGAATAGCCAGCGTTCTTCCATCGCATTCCAATCCACACGCAGTATTGAAAGTCATTTATATGTGATGAATCCTGATGGCTCCGATATAGTAGGGCTGACGGCCTTCCAGCCAGGAGGTTTTTTTCATGAAAAAATTGAATATGATTGGGCCCCAAATGGTTCACACATCTTGTTCTCCAGTTACCAAAATATCTACAGAATCAATTCGGATGGAAGTGGTTTGAAAGTAATAGCAACGGCTCCCGAAGGAAAAAATTTCAGAGAGGTGGTTTACAGTCCCGATGGATCCACTATTTATACGATTGTAGTGGGAAGTGAGGTGTTGGATCGGCAGATTTATTCTATGAATCAAAATGGAGGAGACTTGTCTTTGCTTTATGAAGATCCGGGATTTTCATTGGCAAGTTTGGCGGTAAGTCCTGATCACAAATATTTGTTGTTCTCCAAAGATCTGAGTGGTCATGTTTCTTCAACCGGTCGGTTACTGGATGCCCATATTTTTCAACTGACAATAGCAGATGGTACTACTAAAGATCTTTCCGGGGGTAAACCTTCCGGAACCAATGATTTATCTGCCTCCTATTCTCCGGACGGTGGCTATATTGTATTTACTAATTCTCGAAATACACTGACAGCGGCTCCTACCGTTTGTACTATGTACAATGATGGGAGCCACCGTCGTGATTTAATTGGAGGAGGATATACTCCCCAGTGGTTTGAATGATTAATTTAGAGCCGTTTCCTTATCATTCTTAACGGCACACAGATTACCACACATGCTGCAGTGATCTTCATCATGGCTCTCTGATTCCTGTTTACGTTTTCGGGCCATTTCCGGATCCAGCGCCTGATTGTACATGGTTTCCCAGTCCAGGTCGCGGCGTGCTTTTGACATGGAAAAATCTTTCTCTGCTGCACCCGGGATTTTGTTGACCAGATCGGCACTATGGGCCGCAATTTTGCTTGCGATAACTCCATGTCTGACATCTTCGGCATTGGGAAGACATAAATGCTCGGCAGGGGTTACATAACAAAGAAAATCTGCTCCATGGATGGCTGCAACAGTTCCTCCTATGGCACCTACAATGTGGTCATATCCCGGTGCGATATCGGTGGTCAGTGGGCCTAATACATAGAAAGGAGCCTCGTGACAAACCCTTTTCATGAGGCGCATGTTGGTCTCAATCTGGTCGAACGGCATGTGTCCCGGACCTTCTACCATTACCTGCACCCCTCTTTCACGGGT
>DHQK01000028.1:10131-11396 GCA_002411085.1 Marinilabilia sp. UBA5340
CCCCTCTTTCACGGGCACGATCTACCAGCTCACCCAGTACCAGGAGTTCGGCTATCTGGCCCCGGTCGGTGGCATCAGCACCGGCACCTGGTCTTAACCCGTCACCCAGACTGATGGTCACATCATGTTTTTCGCAGATGTCAAGGATACGATCATATTGTTCGTAAAGAGGATTCTCGGCATTATTTTCAGCCATCCATCGCTTGATGATGGCTCCGCCGCGACTTACAATACCACAAACACGTTCATCTTTTTGCATAAAAGAAACGGTGGAACGGGTAACTCCGCAATGAAGGGTCATGAAATCGACACCTGCCTTTGCCTGGAATTCTATTTCCCTGAATAATTCTTCCGGATCCAGTTGGGCTACATTTTTTTCATCTGCCAGCAGACGGGTTGCCACACTGTAAATGGGCACTGTTCCCACCATTACCGGGGATGCTTTCAGTATTGTTTGGAGTATTTTTCTTAAATCACCACCTGTAGAAAGATCCATAATGGCATCGGCACCATGTTTTACGGCAATATTCATTTTTTCCAGTTCCTCCTGCAGGTTACAGTGTTTTTCGGAAGTTCCCAGATTCGCATTTATCTTTGTGGTTAAACCGGCCCCAATGGCACGTGGTTCAAAATGGTGATTCGTGTTTTTGGGGATAACAATTCTGCCTTGAGCGATTTCGTGACAGAGCCATTGCTCATCTACTTTTTCGTTATTGGCAACGGTTTTCATTTCAGGGGTGATTTTTCCCGAAATGGCGTATTGAAGTTGTGTTGGCATCTTTTGGATTTTAAGTGTTTGATGTTGGTTATGAAATTGGGGATTGCAATCGTTTTTGCAGTTTCTTTATCCGGTCTTCAAAATTTTGGGTTTGCATAAAATACCTTACCATCGCAATATTGCGGGCTCCGGTTTCTAATACTTCATCCAGATTTTCAGGGAATATGCCACCAATGGCAATTACCGGCACATTTGCAAACTTCAGGACTTCTGACAAAAGCGCTGTGCCGACCGGAGGATCGGGATTGGCTTTTGCATTTGTAGGATAGACAGGTCCGAAACCAATGTAATCGGGTTTTTGCTCCAGGGCCTTTCTGGCCTGGTCCAGTGAGTGTGTGGACAAACCGATTTTCATATCTCCCACAATATTTCGGGCATCATCCAGAGTCATATCATCTTGTCCCAGATGAAGAAAATCGGCTTCACACAACCGGGCGATATCGGATCGATCATTGATTACCAGCCGGGTATTGGTACCCCGGGTAAC
>DHQK01000028.1:11634-34731 GCA_002411085.1 Marinilabilia sp. UBA5340
GGGTAACGGCACGCAGGTCTCGTGCAATCTTTAAAAGCTCCCGGTCAGGGAGGTGTTTTTCCCGTAACTGCATCATGCTGATGTTGTTTTCCACACATTTTTCAGCGATGGTAGTGTAGGGGAGCAGAGGCTGGGTAATTATGATATAGATACCCGGGTATTGAATGTTAGAATCCTGCATCATACTTTAATTTTTGGCAGATTCAAGGGCTGAGTTTTTAGCGAGCTTTTCAGAAATTATCCCGGCCACTTTTTGTCCAGAAAGCAACATCCCGCCAAAAATTGGCCCCATGCGATAACTTCCGCTGGTTCCGTTGGCCGCCATGCCTGAAACAAATAGCCCGGGAAAAACTTCTTTGGTATTATCCACTGTGGTTCTCTCAGCTTCTTCCACCGCCAGTGATCGTTCTCCCATGACCGCACCTGACGGAGTATCGATTTTTATATCGTTTTTGCGTGCCACCGTGTGTACGATTTCACAGTCGTGACCTGTTCCGTCAATAACGGCTTTGGCCATGATGATAAGCGGATCCACATGCATTCCTTCTCGGTGAACCGGAGCCCAGTTAATTACCAGTCCGCTCACTTGGTCGTTGTGAAAGACCACATCTTCGATGGAGGTACAGTTGAAAATCTTTGCTCCGGCTTTGGTAGCATGATAGGTAAGGGCTGAGGTTGCATGCACCGAATCAACGGTATAGTAATCATCGCGGTAATGTTTGTATTGGATCTCCAACTCCTCAAGAATGTGCAGGGCTTCTTTCTGTACCATGATCTCGTTGAACATCATGGCACCACCCCACATACCCCCGCCGGGAGCGAGTTTGCGTTCAAAAAGAGCCACTTTTTGTCCTTTTTTGGACAGGTAATAAGCAGCAATCAGTCCGGAAGGTCCACCCCCGACAATGGCAACATCAACAGCAAGGTTTTCTTTGAGTTTTGAAAAGTAGGAATCGATGATTCCTGAAGACACAATTTGTTCCATAGTGAATGATTTTAATTAATTGTTTAATAATCAGTAATGAGTAAGTATGAACGGCCTTTTTTGTCAAAATCGGGGCGTTGAAAATTTTTGATCCGGAGTTAACTTGTTGTTAACCAGGATTCAAAATATCAAGAACCAACAAAAGTTTGGCAAAAAGAGGCCTTTTAGACAAAACTCATAAATCTATGGAGTACATAAGTAAAAAGGAGAGCATACGACGAAACACGTCTTCCCTTCGCAGGCATTACCCTGAGCAGGTTTAAAGGGTATGATCTCAGCCTTTAAATAAGGCACCCCCAGATTGTTTTTGGTATTACAAATGTAGGATTAGTTTTTACAGGAATGAAGAGTAATAGCAAAAAAAACGCTGTGACCATGCCACAGCGTTGAATAAAATGTTTGCCGGATTGCACTACCAGCGTTGATGTACATCTGCTTTGATGTATTTCTCATAAATGTCATTCATCGCCTGAAATTTGTTCTGTGATAATTCAGGCAGGTCGAATACGGATAAATTGGATTTTACATGATCGACCGAGGAAGCACCGGGGATGATACAGCTGACCTCTTTGAATTGCAGAATCCATTGCAGCGCTAAAGGAGCCAGGTTTTCCTGTCCGGGGAACAGTGTTTTAAGCTCGTCCACAGCTTTCAGTCCCTTGTCAAAGTCAATTCCTGCAAAGGTTTCTCCTTTATCGAAGGCTGCTCCGTCCCGGTTGAAATTCCGGTGATCTTCTGCATCAAAAGTCGTGTTGGAATCGAACTTTCCGGTAAGCAAGCCACTGGCCAAAGGTACTCTGACGATGATACCTACGTCTTTTTTAGCTGCTTCTTTGAAAAACAGTTCTTTGGGACGTTGTCGGAAAACATTGAAAATAATTTGTACCGTACTGACGTTGGGATACTCAATGGCTTTGATGGCTTCTTCAACTTTTTCAACACTTACTCCCAGGTTTTTGATTTTTCCCTGGTCTTTCAGTTTATCGAAGCGTTCGAAAATCTCCGGACGATAATAAACATCAGTGGGCGGGCAGTGCAACTGGATCAGATCCAATGCATCAAGCCCGGTTCTCTTCAGACTGTCTTCCACAAATTTTTGGAGTACATCGGGCTGATATCCTTCATTGACATGAGGATTGATCTGACGGCCGCATTTGGAGGCCACATAAATATCCTCTGAGCGTGAACGCACGACACGCCCTACTGCTTTTTCGCTTAAACCGTTTTCATATACATCTGCGGTATCAATAAAATTCACGCCATTGTCAATGGCAGTGTTGATGATTTCATCAGCTTTTTTATCGTCAAAGCCTGACCCCCATTTTCCTCCGACCTGCCAGGTTCCAAGAGAAATTTCCGAGATCTTAAGTCCTGTCTTTCCTAAAGTTCTGTAATTCATGATTACGTGGTTTATTTTGTTTTTTGGATTGACTGTGATTTGGGTTGAAAAAATGCAATCGATTGCTTTGTTTGGTAGGTCAAATTTACAAAATAATAGCGAGCATAAAAATAGAAGCGTGCGTGGTTGCTTAAGTGTTATATATCCAGTTTATATACTGGTTGAGAAGAATGCTGATTTTTGTCTTTTTGTGTTTCAGTTTTATTTCAGAAACTGAAATACTATTTTTGCTGCTCACTTTTTCAGGCAATATGAATATTTCTTCTTTTATTATTCTTGGGGTAGGACTGTCGGTCGACAGCCTGGCAGCAAGTATTACTACCGGAGCATGTTCCATTAAACTCAGGGTTTCACAAATTATCAGAGTGGCTTTTTATATGGCAGCATTTCAGGCATCCATGCCCTTGATTGGTTGGTTCATCGGAAGCAGTTTTAAAGGTGTAGTTGCAGCCTATGATCACTGGATAGCACTTTTTTTATTGGGTGCTATTGGTGGGAAACTGATTTATGACGGATTGAGAAAAGCAGAGGAGGAAGCTTCCTGTCTTTGTCCCTCCAATCGTCTTGTGCTTGCGGGTATGGCCCTGGCAACAAGTGTGGATGCCCTGGTTGTAGGCATCGGATTTGGGGTGTTGAATATCAATATATGGATGGCTGTGACCGTGATTGGAATTACTACTTTTCTTTTTTCTTTAACAGGGGTTTTGCTGGGGATGTCTATCGGTGAACGTATCAACAAAGGAATAGAAATTTTTGGTGGATTGGTTCTGATAGGGCTTGGAATTCATATTTTTCTGTTACATACTGTTGAATAAATAGAATAAATATTTTAATTTAGGAATCCCTTTTTGAACGGCATTTTGATTTAAGCTGACATTTTAATTCGTTAGTAATTAGTGGGTTGCTTGTTTTTTTGTCTCAGTTATTTCGGGTATTCGGATTCTATCCGTAAACCTTTTATTTCTAATCAATATGAGTCATTATGAAGAAACAAGCTATTACATTAGGACGTATAGGCATCCTTTTGCCTATCGCAAGTTTTATTCCTTTAGTGGGATCTGTTGCCGGATTGGCATCTTTAATTCTATTGCTGATGTCGTATCATCAGTTTTCTAAAGTTTATGAGAATCCTCCGATTTTTAAGAAAGCATTGATTGGATATTTGGTTCCGATAATTGCTACAATTATTGGAACAATAGTTATTTTGATAGGTGCCGGATCTGCTTTTGTTACTTTATCAGGGGGTGGGTTTGACCCTGAAAATATTCAACAGTTAATGACTGTTTTATTTGAAAGTGGTGTTACCATTTTCGGCCTATTGTTAATGTTAGTTGGTAGTATTATTGGAGCCTTCTATATGTTTCAGGGTTTGAAAGCTCTGGCTGCTTCATCAGGTGTAAATACCTTTAAAACTGCCGGACTGCTCTATTTTATCGGAGCCATAGGGCTTTTGTTGTTTGGTCTTGGAGCTATTGTGATGTTTGTTGCATGGATTATTCACATTGTTGCCTATTTTTCCATACAGCATGAAGAGCCGGTGGTGGAACAAGCGGTATAAGAATCTTTCTTTATTATAACAGTATATCAGAAAGCCCGGCCGATTATCGGTTGGGCTTTTTAGTAGTAAACTATTATGATAGCCTTCCCCAACGCTTAATTGTAAAAATCCAGGGTTTGTATTCTAAGAGAGTTGTGTTTTGCGTTGTTGTTTGTGAAATCGGGTTGCTATCAGGTCTTTGGGGGAGTTGGAGGACTATTGCTCCAGTAGTGGTGGATATTTGAACCTCAGATAGTGAGTTTACATTTGCATTTGGGTGAGGCATAAAAAAAGCCCGTCAAAACTTGACGGGCTTAATATTTTTAGCAAAGTAGAAAGATCTGACTAAGCTAATTTCACATCTACAGCATTAAGACCTTTTCTACCTTCTGTAAGTTCAAAAGTTACTTCATCACCTTCGTTGACAGTGTCAATCAGTCCGGTGGCGTGTACAAAATACTCTTTTTGTGTTTCGTCTTCTTTAATAAAACCAAAACCTTTGGTTTCGTTAAAGAACTTTACTGTTCCTTTGTTCATGATAAATGTTTAATAAAATTTGATGGGTGCAAGGTATGGTTTATTTTTGGAAATCACATAGTTTTCCGGAAAAAATGATGCTTTTTCCCAAAAAATTACTTTTTGTAAATCCTCAAAACTAATTTTCATAGTTTGTCAATTCAATATAGTATTCTTCATTTTCATTGTACTTTATGTTGGCCATCAAAGGCAAAGGTACTTCCTGGTTGACACAGGTAGTCCAGGAAATTGATTCTTCCGATTCTGCATCGTAATAGTCAGTTTCCACAATAAAACCTTCCCATCCGGCAATGGTTTGGGTGCCGGTAACGTTAAACTCGATTGAACTGCCCTCTATGGTGTAACTCCAGGAATTTCCTACTTCCAGCGACTGTCCGGCAAATGCTCCGAACCAGAATGGTTGATACAAAGTCATGCCAATTGGGGATTGACTCACCGCTGCTATAAAATTATCATTTACATTGTCGCTGGAATTTTGCATGAAACTAAAGTTCTGATTGTCCACATCGCCCGAAACTTCTACTTCAGGATCTCCAATATCAATCCGAACCGATCCGGAAGAAGTGGGTGCACCGGATCCGTCGGTTATGGAAAAATCGTATTCATAAGCAGTGTTAGGTTCTAGTTGGTATGGCTCCCAGACTTCTCCCTGGGAATTATCCGGATCATTCATGTCATCATTTTCGTCCTCATCGCAAGCGGTGAAGAATAATGCACCTGACGAAATAAAAACTATCAGAAGATTTTGAATCAAAAATTTTGAACGTTTCATAATTAATTAGTTTTTAAAACTGTCTAAAAAGTCATAAAATCCAGAGTATTTGTCATTCTGAACGTAGTGAAGGATCTGTCTGTCATAAAGTTCAATGTTATGAAATATTCGACCAAACAAATCCTGTGACTTTTCGGGCAGCCTTTGGTTCCACATCTCTTTTTTTTATGGCTTTCCCTGAATATCTTTTCGATTTGAGGATAAGGAGCATACCCTTACCTGAAAGAAAAGGGTAAATTCTATGGGATACTGATGCGCTTTTCTTTCTTTGGCTGCAATATAGGAAAACCGGATCCATTTGTCCAGTAAATACAGGTCTTTGTTGGTTTTAAATGTTAATATACCTGAAAATCAATGGTTAACGCTGATGAGAGGTGTTGTTATTGTCATTCACAAATGATTTTTTACCGTTAGCAAATTAATACAGCAAAACATATCGGGAGGAACTAAATTTCATTTCGAAAACATATACAACAGAAGCTGAACGTGTTTTCATCAAAGTCAAGGGCCATAATGCTTTTCAAGCATTCTATTATGTGTTTAATCAATTTTCCCGGGAAACTAAATTGAAAAATGCATGGTTTTCTTTTTGAAGATGGGGTAGTAAAAGTATTCTTAGATTATTCTTCTTGATTTTCGCTTTTCCAAGTCGAATGGCGTGTAATTTCTTAGGTATGTTTCGGATGTGGTAATATGTTGTGAAAGTTACTGGTTTCCGAAAGAGGAATTAGTATGCGCTTTTCCAGGCAGATAGAGCTTAGATTAAGGAAGAAAAAAGATTCTAAACAATTATCTAACATTAAAATTACTATTATGAAGAAGCTATTTTCAATTATCGGATTACTAGGCTTGTCGGCCGTTATGGCAATGGGACAAGGCAATGTTGGTAATGTCACGCAAGAAGGCAACCAAAATGCAGCTGATGTGAATCAGTTTGGAGGGAAAATTGAAGCTTATGTTTCTCAAACAGGAAATGGTGGAAATGCCGTTATCAACCAGGTTAATACTAGCGAAAAAGACAACAATACGATCTATTCGGATGTTGATCAGTCCGGCAACCATAATGCAGCCTTTGTCAATCAATTTCATAATGGAGATTTAGATGGTCATTGGTTTTTTGGACCGGGTGAAAAACAGGGTCCACTGGAAAGTTATGTTGATCAGGCAGGTAATCATAATGTTGCCACCGTATTCCAAGGCCCGGGAGCCCATGGTTATTTGGGACATACAGAGGCTCGAATAGATCAGGATGGTAACCACAATGCTGCTTATCAGGAACAATACCGTTATGGAAATTATGCTGATATAGAGCAGGATGGCAATCACAATGCTGCCTGGCAAATTCAGGATAAAGATTTACCAATGCGTGAAGAGGGGAGCCTGAATGAAGCTTATGCCGATCAATCAGGCAATCAAAACTCATCTGTTCAGGTTCAGAATGGAAAAGATTTGTGGGCCAATGTCGATCAGTCTGGAAATGCAAATACCGCCGATCAGACCCAAATGAGTCATGACAATGATGCCAGTATTAACCAATCTGGAAATCACAATGCTGCTACCCAATTGCAGGATGTGGAACTACCTTTTGGTGCCAAAGGCAGTTCAAATAATGCTGTTATTGATCAGAGCGGCAATCACAATGCTGCTTTCCAATATCAGGACGGATGGATGCTGAATGCGCATACTACTCAGGCAGGTAATAATAATAACGCTGTTCAAACTCAAAAAGGAGAGGTGAATTATGCAAAAATTACTCAACCCGGGAATGCGAATGCTGCTGCTCAAATGCAAATGAGCCATAATAATACTGCTACAATTACTCAGGGGGGGAACCATAATTCAGCTACTCAGTGGCAGGATGTTGAGTTACCTGAGGATGCAGAAGGTAGTTTTAATACTGCTGACATTAATCAGGGTGGAAATCACAACACTGCAGTTCAGTATCAGGATGGTCTGATGTTGAATGCTGCCATTGACCAGGGAGGAAATAATAATTTTGCTACTCAGACTCAAACCGGGGCCATGAATGTAGCTACCGCAGATCAATCCGGAAACGCCAATGTTTCCACACAGATTCAATCCGATGTGTTAAACAGAGCTGCTGTTGCGCAGAGTGGAAATCATAACAATGCCTATCAACTGCAGACAGGAGTGATGAATAAAGCTGATGCAGAACAAAAAGGGAATCACGGAACAGCTATTCAGGTACAAACTTCCTTCTCCTGGGATGGTCCTGCTCCTCGTTCAATGGAAGAGATGGCTATAAATCTGGCTAATATCGATCAGGATGGCAATCAGAATTATGGGGCCCAATATCAGGATGTTGATAACGTTCGTGGCATGTTCGATCTCCCAATGAATGAAGCTTATCTGCTGCAGGATGGCAATCAAAACTTCTCTATCCAGACACAAGTAGGATGGGGTAACTATTCTGAAGTTTCTCAGGTAGGCAATCACAATGTTAGTGATGTATTCCAAACCAATCATTAAAAACAGAACTATTCCACAGGCTTTGGGCCTGTGGAATGTTATGCTTTTGTGATAGTTGACTGTTTTTTTTTTATTCGGAGGACGATACCATGCTTTTTTATCAAAAAACACTTGTGCTGTTACTGCTGATTGTTCCTGTTTGCTTGCAGGCGCAGACCGAAGAACCAGAAAAACTTCAGGAGGTCATAGAGCTGGAACAGATCGGGCAATATGATATGAATGCCAATGAAGATCTGATTCAGGGACGCAGAGAGTTACCCGATCCCTCGGTAACAGGACAAATTTTATCTGCCGGAAACCAGGCTGTGATTATTCAACATGGTGATGAAAATTCTGCAACATTGCGGCAGGAAGGAGATCGGAACCATTTTGGGCTTTATCAGTATGGTATGGGCAATGATTACGAAGGAGCTATGGTGGGAGAAAATAATCTTATTCGGGTCCTCCAGTTTGGCGAATCCAATTTTGTTTCCCAGGATCTTGGAGGCAATGATATGCGATTACAAATTATTCAGGAGGGAAACAATCATGAGGTATATCAGGTGGAAACGGACGGTTCAGCCCCAGCCTACCAGATACATCAGACCGGAGAAGCCGGAATGAAGATTATTGTGGAACACCAAAAAGTAATACCGTAAGGAAAAATTCTGTTTCGGGAGTTTTATCTTGATTAATTCAGGGTAGATGAAGCCAGTGATATTCACATTCATTTTATAAAACTTTAACGTTCTTTTCAAGCCCTTTAGTTTACTGGGCATTACATTTGTCTCATTCAAAATCATGGAGTTAGACAAAGGTATGTGTCCTAACTTTTCTGACATTGGGTCGTAAGCAACAGGATTGAAAAGAATTTTTAGTGAATGAGATATCATCTGGCTTTTTTGTGGATTTTAGTGCTGGTCGTAGGCACTATTGATTTTTTGTTGTGGCGCATATTATTTGGTTCAAAGCCACGTAAAAATTGGCATACGTGGATTGGTGGCGCCGGATTGATCGTAGCTCCTGTTTTGTTCCTTTCCGGGTTTTTTTATTTTGGAATGCAAATTCCGGATGCCTCCTCTCATGAGGTTTATAATTCTTTCGGTACATTTCTGACAATATTTCTGTTGGTTTATCTCCCCAAATTATTTTTCCTGATTGTTTATGGAATCGGTCGGATTCCTGACCTTTTTATCCGCAAACCAGCACGTCAGCCCGACAGACATTATCCTCGGATATCCAGGGCAAAGTTTTTGAGTCAGATCGGCATAATTATGGCAACAGCTCCTTTTGTGGGATTGCTTTTTGGCGTGTTGAAGGGACGTTTTGCTTTTTATACCAGACAACTGAAAATGGTTTTTCCCAATCTGCCCAAGGCCTTCGACGGGCTGCGGATTGTTCAGATTTCGGATTTGCACCTTGGAAGCTTCGGAACCAATCGTGAGCCATTGAAAGAAGCTGTGGAACTTATTAATGCTGAAAATCCAGATTTAGTATTGTTTACCGGAGATTTGGTAAATAATTTTGCAGGCGAAACACGGGGCTGGGAAGAGATCTTCCAAAAGATAAATGCAACAATCGGCAAATATTCCATTTTGGGAAATCACGACTACGGGGATTACAGTACCTGGCCTTCGGAACAGAGAAAAGCGGCCAACTTTAAAAGTATTCTTTCTGCTCATCGAAGACTTGGATTTCACCTTTTGAGAAACGAGTCTATTGCCATTGAAAAAGAAGGAGAAAAGATTGCGCTGAGTGGCGTTGAGAACTGGGGGCATCCTCCCTTCCCACAATATGGAGATTTGGCAGCCGCCTGGAATCAAACCAACGGGGAGGCTTTTAAAATTCTGATGTCACACGATCCCGATCATTGGGATTCCGAAGTGGTAGGCAATAAACGATACGATCTCACTCTTGCCGGACACACACATGGAATGCAGTTCGGTTTCGAAATAGGAAAATACAACTGGAGTCCTGCAAAATATAAATTCAAGCGGTGGGCCGGCCTGTACCAGGTAGGGAAGCAGTTTCTATATGTCAACCGAGGCCTTGGATATCTGGGTATGCCCGCCAGAGTTGGGATGCCTCCGGAAATCACCGTGTTTACCCTTAGGCGGGGCTAGGGTTTTCCATGGAGCCATCAAACAGCTGAGGTGGGAAACTCAACCTTTGGATGATAAATATTACAATGGCTGAAGAAGAACAGGCACAAGGTAGAAGCAAAATTGCCTGACTGGTTGCAAATCAAAATCCATCCTTTTCTACCAGTTGGTTTTCTTCTGTTTCCTGTTCACTAAAAAACTATCGAAGCTGGTTGAAAATACTGCCTCATGAAAGAAAGTATTGTCTGTTTCTCTCCAACCACCTCGGTATCCAACACTGAAGGGTAGCACAAACCGAAAAGCATGAAAGTCTGTCATTAGTTCTATTCCTGTTGTCGGAAGCGTTTCAGTGTATCTCCGGGTTTCATCATCCTCAAGAAAGTTCAGTTTGTAATTGGATTGCGCTAAATCAAAAAACAGATTGAGTCTGAAACGTTTGATGTAGGCTATGCCACCAATGGCCAGGTCGGGATTCCACAGAGGCATCTGATAGGTGGAATGCATTACCCAAAGCTCATCGTTGTAAATGGAGGTATATCCGCGTGGGATTCCGATGACATCACTGAATCTCTGATAGGTTCGATAAGGTAGATCTGTTGAGATCTCATCACCCTGGATCTTTTTTTGCCAGCTTCCCCTGACTGTTAATGCATCGTGTTTCCCGATTCCCGGCAGATAGAGACCCGTAATGACTCCCATGGCTTCACCTGAGTTGTAATTCCCGGCCGGAGTATGCTTGTAGATAAAGCTGAGTGTTTGTCCCCATCTTGTATTGACATCCCGGTAAGCTCCTCTTTGTTTGTTGTGAAAATAGATTGAATAATCAAAGGCCCAATAGTCCAGGTCAGGGTATTCTATTGTATTCGTTTCACCGGTAAGATAAAACTGACCGTTTGGTAAGATTCCAACCTGGTTTTGCCTATAGGATCTGTTGCTAATATTTTGCCATGACAGTCTTGCGCGGGGTTGAAGCAGTCTGGCCCATTTCCCATTGCTCAAATCTAATGGAATTCGAAGCCCTGTTTCTACTTTTAGATGGTTTTCTTTTCCTATTTGATCGATTGTAAAAGCTTGATCCTGTCCGGTATATATGTTGTTAAAATCTTCGCTGAAATTTCCCCATTTTACATCGAAATCAACAACCGGAAACCATCCACGCCAGGTAAATCCCGCGTTGAACTTCTCACGGCTTTGGGATTGCGCAGCATTGTACCCCATTCTGGTAACGGCAGTACCCAGCAGATTTTGACTCATCAAAGTTACCCCCGGATAAATATCGGAATCATCAATGTTTACATAAGCAGGAGCCCAGCTATGCAGGTTGATCAGATTCCATTTGCTGTATTTTTTAGGTTTTGGATCGTAATTGCTTGCTGGGTAGCGATGTATTCGCTCTTGAGAGGTTAGTTTCTGAACCAGAGGGCTGTTTAAATCTGAAGGCTCTGTATTGAGTTGATATACTTGATGTTGGCTGCTATTTACCAACTCGTATCCTCCAGAGGTGTAATGAGCGTAAATAAAGGAGGAGTCCTGAGAATTCAATGCCGGAGAGGTTGAACCGTATTTTGAAAGTGTGACCTGGCGGGTTTTTTGAGTACTCAGGTTCAGACAAAAAATCTCTTCCGATTGAATGGTGGAGGCTGTAAACCAAAGATTATCTTTCTTCTTTAATGGATACTTGGGTTCATCTGATGTGGGAGCACGTAAGGTATCCCATTCTTTGGAAGCGGTATTGAGTGAAACAATGCTCTTTTTGTTATTTTGAAGCAGGATCATTACCAGCTCTCCATTTTTGTCACTCCAGGATGGATGCAGCGGAAAGGCATTTTCGGGCGTGGGGATTCGAGCCAGTATGTTCCCGGTTTCCACATCGAGCAGTGTAATAAAAAATGCATAAGCCTCTGTTGTCTCCACCACCGCCATGACATTGTTATGTGCATTGAGGGTGGGAGAGAAATAACGGGTATTACGGGTCAGGGTTTTCGTTTTTTGGGTTTGGCGGTTGTATAATCTGATTACAGAATAATCTGCATTGGGCCAGCGAATGTGGGGTTTAGTTTCATTCCATACCACCCATCGCGCATTGGCTGAAATGGGGTCATTGTCCCGATAACCGGTGTATGCAATGGTTTGGAGTTGATTGTTGGAAAGGATTTGGACGATCTGCTTTCGGATCCCTGGGCCGCTTAATTCTGCGAAGATATCACCCGATTCTGTGATAACGGGGTGTCTGATATTGCTATAGTCGTTTGGCAGAGATGCGACCAAAGTGCTTGGGGTTGGAGTAATGGTCTCTTCGTGATTTTTCCATGCCAGGGTAAGGCTATCAAAAACAGAGGTATACAGCTTTGGGTGTGATGGTAAGCCTTTTTTCTTAAACCCATTCCGAAAAGGAATCAGTGACCAACTATTTTGGCCGACATTATTAATTACTTTCTCTGGAATTCCGGTTCCATATCTGTTCCTGATTTCTGCTGTTAAATGGTATCCCATTTTGTAATAATCGGGTACAAAATCTTTGTAAGAACCAAGGTAGGCCTTGTCGTAGCTATCTTTTCCGAAATGCGATATTCTGGCTCTGAGTGGTTGGGTGAAATAGGGGAGTCTGCCCCGTCCGCTTTGGCTCAGTGTCGTTTCGGTAATTACGGCATCGCCTTCAATAAACCACATGGGCAGGTAAGCTCCAAGTGCAGCTCCAACGGCTTGTTGACCGGTAAACCAGGACGCAACTTTAGTAAACCCCTGATTGAGTTTGTCTATCTGGACAATATGGCGGTACTCGTGGATGGCCAATTGCTGTAACCAGTCTGTACTATAATTGTCCTGCGAAGGATTGGGGTATAGTTCAATCCTTTTTGGGGCCCACGATACAAATCCATTGGAGTAGGTGGAGTGGCTATGAATCAGGATGTCAATTTTTCGGGCTTTATGTTGAAGTGAATATTCAATGGACGGAATTACACTGTCGAGAAAAAGTGCCAATTCTCTTGCCGGATGGGCAAATTCGCTGGGGAAAACCAACAGAAATTTTTCATGATCAATCTTGTTCCATTGAATGGATGCGGGATCTGCTCCTGAGGAATAATATTGTGCAGAGATTCCCTGTGTGAGCATTATGAAAATTAGTAATAAAAAATGTATTTTTTGAAGCATAAGTATTGACGATTACCTGATGGGATTTGGATATTTGCTAACAAATGCGTGTATAGAATGGTTTTCCCATTCTTGCAAATGTAATGTTTTTGATATTACGGAGAAAAGCCCGCCCCAAGCTCTTTACAGAAAAAATAATAACTCCCGGTTTTGTGGTACCCTCTGTGTTACCCGCAGTCCTCCGTGGTGAAAAAGATAAAACCACAGAGAGGTACAGCGGAGAACTGAATTCTTGCTATACTCGTTTCATCTGAGGTGTTTTGATATATTTGTTTCAATCTTTTTGGAAATGGAGATTTAGCTCTCCTGTATAATTTTTATACGAATGGAAACTGATAACGAAGAACAAAACAGACGTCCCGTCATATATCAAATGTTGCCGAGACTGTTTGGGAATAAAAACACGGCCAATGTGCCCAATGGTACCATTGAGCAAAACGGATGTGGAAAATTCACCGATATAAGCCATGAAGCTTTACATAGCATCAGGGAACTTGGTGTTACGCATATATGGTATACCGGTATTATTGAACATGCGCATCTGAGCGATTATTCCCGGTTTGGAATCATTCAGGATCATCCGGAGGTAGTGAAAGGAAGAGCCGGATCTCCTTATGCTATTAAGGATTATTTTGATGTAGATCCTGATTTGGCCGATTCTGTTCCTGACAGGATGCAGGAATTTGAGGCTCTGGTTGATCGCACTCACAAGGCTGGGTTGAAGGTTTTGATTGATCTGGTTCCTAATCATCTGGCTCGTCAGTATGTTTCTGATGCCAGCCCTGAAGGAGTGGTGGATTTTGGAGAAGATGACAGACCAGAGAAAGCCTTTCACCGGGATAATAATTTTTATTATCTGCCCGGAAAGCAGTTTGTTTCACCCGAGTCGGATGGAGGAAACCAGACCTGGTATGAAAAGCCTGCCCGAGCTACCGGGAATGATTGCTTTCGACCTGATCCCACCAGAAATGACTGGTATGAGACGGTAAAACTCAATTACGGGGTGGATTTCCAAAATGGAGAGAGGCATTTTTCTCCCATTCCGGATACCTGGCACAAAATGAAAGAAGCCGTTTTGTTCTGGGCGGGGAAAAATGTGGACGGATTTCGTTGTGATATGGCCGGGATGGTACCTGTCGAATTCTGGTCGTGGCTGATTGATGAGGTAAAACGGCAATACCCTGCACTGCAGTTTATCGGCGAAATTTACGAACCGGATCGTTATCATGAATATATTTTTAAAGCCGGGTTTGACTACCTGTACGATAAAGAGTTGCTCTACAATACCATTAGGGGCGTTGTTCGGGGAGAACGTTCGGCACTGGAAATATCATCTTGCTGGCAAAATACCGAAGGGATTCAACACCATTTGGTCTATTTTCTCGAAAATCATGATGAGCAACGGATTGCCTCTTCCTATTTTGCGGGTGATCCCCTGCCTGCCTACCCCGCATTGGTAGTGATGGCCATGATGACCAATAATCCTTTGCTGCTTTACTTCGGTCAGGAACTGGGCGAAAGGGGGATGGATCAGGAAGGTTTTAGCGGACTTGACGGGCGAACCTCAATCTTTGATTATTGGGGACTGGAGTTGATGAAAAAATGGGCTGGTGAAGGAAATTACCATACCGGAAATCTTCCAACCGAAGCACAGGATATCAGGAAAGCTTATGTTTCCGTACTGCAGCTGGTGAATAAAGAACCTGCTTTAGTCAAAGGTCTTTTTTATGACTTATCGTGGAGTAATTTGCGAAATATGGCATTTAATTCTTCGGCCGTTTACGCTTTTTTCAGGTATTGTCCTGATCAAATGCTTCTGGTACTGGCCAATTTTTCCGGAAAAGACCTCGATTACAGATTGCACGTGCCATCCCATTTCTTTGAATTGACGGGGTTGTCGGATAGGTTTTATTTTTGGGGAAGAGATCTGTTGGAAAACAATAAAACCATTCAGTTTCCTGCCCAAATAGCCATGAATGCCGGGGTAGGAGGCTATCTGAAAAAACATTCGGCATCCGTATACCAATTGAAATATGAAATGATGAGACGCAGTTGATGTTTGAATGATTTTTCTATTTTTGTGATAGAAAAATATATGACTGTCTTATGATAGATTATTCTCAGGTTACGATAGAAAACGTTGTTGTTCATCAAATTGGAAACCGTACGGAAGGGGAACCGGTAAGGTTTTCCAAAAGTCCGTTGCGTCTTTTCGATGAGGAGTTGGTAGGAGATGTTTTGTTGTCCTACTTTTTTAAACCATTCAAAACAGAAGCATACTTTAATTTTACGGATGAAAATGAAAATCCTGAAAACAATCCTGTTTTTAAATGGGTGAATTCCGTTTTTGAGCATCCCGATAAATTGTATGACGTTTCTATTGAGGTTGCAGAGTTTTTGCATGAAAACTCCAATCATCCTAAAATTAGAGGAGGGGAGTTTTATATGACCTATTTTAGCAATTGTGTGGTGGATGGCGAGGTGACCGATGGTATTGGAATTTTTAAAAGTGAGAACAAAGAGACATTTCTGAAGGTCTATCTGAAAGATCAGACTTACGAACTGGGAACCCAGGAGGGTATCAATATCAAAAAGCTGGATAAGGGTTGCATCGTCTTTAATACAGAGCGCGAGGCTGGTTTTAAAGTTTGTATGGTGGATAACATCAACAAAGGGAATGAAGCTCATTTTTGGAAAGATGACTTTTTGGGACTCATGCCCCGTGAGGATAATTATTATTTTACCCGCAATTATCTGAATCTCTGCAAAGATTTTGTGACCGACGTTTTTAACGACGATCATGAAGTTCCCAAACCCGATCAGATTGATATGCTCAATCGTTCCATCGACTTTTTTGATAAAAACAATAACTTTAAAAAGGAAGATTTTGAACAGCAGGTGATTCGTCAACCCGAAGTGATTGAGGCATTTAATGACTATCAGGGAGAGTTCGAAAGAGAAAAGGCCCTGCCCTTGAACGATAACTTCGATATTTCAAAAAGTGCCGTAAAGACGGAGAAGAAACATTTCAAATCTATTCTGAAGCTGGATAAGAATTTTCATGTTTATGTACATGGTAAGCGTGATCACATTGAACGTGGCTTCGATCGCGATAAGGGAATGAATTTCTATAAGTTGTATTTTGATGTGGAGCATTGATGGGGAAAGTTTGTAGCCAGTAGTAAATGGCTAATAGTTGGTGCAGGAGGAATGATTGTAGGGCATAGAATAGATTCCTTTTTTATTGTTACAGGATTTTTTATTTTTGTATTAAATACACGGAATGTCAACAATTTTCAGAATCAATTTGAATTTATTAATCATTTAAACTCTGTTTGATTATGGGAAAAGGTGATAAAAAGACCCGTCGGGGAAAATTGTTTTTAAAGTCTTACGGTAAAACCCGTCCAAGACACGCTGATAAGAATAAAAAAGGAGCTGTAAAGGGCTCATAAACTAATGATTTTATTTTTTGAGAAAAGACATTCCATGTGAGGAGTGTCTTTTTTTTGTTGCTGATAAATTAAGATTGTTTATCATAGAACTCCGTTAAACTTTGCTCAAGTTTAAAATTGCGTGTTTTTATGAGCCGAACCTTAACAATGGGAGATCAGGTACGGTGGATTCTTTCTTGGGAAAGCGGCAAAGCCGAAGCCGATCCGCCGATTATACTCTGGTGGGGGATCGGCACTCAGCTTTGTTGCTTTGCTTGCCAAAGAATCCGCCAGACTTAATTCGAGACTACCTTTTCAGGAGTACCAATGATGCCCTTTTATCTTTAAAATGGTGACTTTGTTCTTGCGAGGCCTTTCACCAAGAGATCTCTAAGTGCAAAACGCATTTTTAAACTACAGTCTTACGATTTTGTAAAAGACTATCTCTTAGTCTTATACTACTTCCGTCCTTCAAGTACTCTAAACAATTGGTTGGCATTCAGGATGCAACAACTACGGTTTCCCAGTCCCGCTTGTTTGAAGGCCAGTGCTACCCATGTGTTGCAGGTTCTGAAGAGATGGTATTTTCTTTTGGATAGAAAAAAGTAGGGACTTTTTCCATAAACTTCGCTGGCGATGGGTAGATTCGATTGGTTTCGTATCAGACTACTTGCAAAAAATTGAGTGAGCCGGTCAAACTGTTGTCGGGAAAGCTTTATTACCAAAAATCTTGCTTCGCTGGTGTAGGCCGATGAAATGGAAATGCTGAAAGGGTAAATCCGCATTACACTTTGAGTAGGCCAGAGAATAGCCCGTGTAGCCAGTAACACAGGACTTCCCGGCGCCTGGTAGAATTTTTCATCTCCCCAGCTGACATCCACATGCTTTTTTCCTTTAAAAAATGCGGCTTCCGGCCAGATCTCATATTTTATGGGAGCAACCGGAAGTATAATTCCGGTGTGCCAGGCTTCCTGTACAATAATGACCGAAATGGAATCAGTTTCGGATCTGGTTGTTTCGCCGGCTGCAATTATTTGGTTGAGCAAAAGTGGAATAAGGATTACATATTTCATTTTTTGGAGTCGAAACATGGTATTTTTATGTTTTTTCGCTCTGGAAGATTTCTTTTGCATGAGGAGTGAATTAATTGAATAAAAGTATGCTTAAGATAATGATAGAGCCTGCACGAAACAAAAATAAATTACCCGTTCGTTTTTAAGAAAATAAAAAAGAAGTTCTGAATAAACCGGCATTTAGAGAAAAATTTCAATGCGAAAAAGACCATTTTCTTTAATTTCAGCACATCACAGGGCAACTTGCATTTGCTTCCCTGCACCGATTTTCTCACCCACAGTATTGTATGCTTCATTAATTCAGCCCTTACTAAGAGATCAACCATCTTTGGCTCCATTTGAATAAAATTCTATTTTTGTGCCTGTTCACAAACAAAGAATTCGATGAATCAACCACTCCCGGAGGGATTTATAAAGCGGATGCAGTCGCATTTTGAGAAGGACGAATTTCATTCCTTTATCCAGAGTTTTGATACGCCTTCCTGGTCTTCAGTGAGAGTTAATCCACGAAAGCACGAAGATCGTATCTGCGGTTATGAGCAGGTTCCCTGGTGTCCCCAAGGGTTTTATCTTCAGAAAAAGCCCCTCTATACACTTGATCCTGCTTTTCATGCTGGAGCTTATTATCCCCAGGAGGCTAGTAGTATGGTGCTTTGGCATATTCTGAAAGAAATTGAAGATGAAGCCGGCCAAGATCTGCGTATTCTGGATCTCTGCGGTGCCCCGGGGGGCAAATCTACCTTGATCGCTTCATTTCTGGATGGAAAGGGATTACTGGTGGCGAATGAAGTAATTCAATCCAGAGCGCGGATTCTCCGTGAGAACATCATTAAATGGGGTGCACCCAATGTGGTGGTTACGCAGTCCGATCCTTCAGTTTTTTCCAGGTTACCCGGATTGTTTGATGTAATGGTCGTTGATGCACCCTGCTCGGGTGAAGGGATGTTTCGCAAAGGTGAGGTAGCCCGAAAAGAATGGTCAGAAGAAAATACGAAACATTGTGCCATCCGGCAGCGGAGAATATTGAAAGATAGCTGGGATGCCTTGAAGGAGGACGGTTGGTTGATCTATTCTACCTGCACCTTTAACCCTGATGAAAATGAAGAAAACCTGAAGTGGATTTTGCAGGAAAAAGAGGCGGAAATCAGCTCTTTACAGGTTCCTGATGCCTGGGGAGCAACTGCTATACCAGTGGGGCAGGGAAATGGTTTGGCTTTTTTCCCTCATAGGGTGAAGGGAGAGGGTTTTTTTGTAGCCATCATCCGGAAAAGGGGAAGTGCTGGCAGTCTAAAAAAAAGTCATTCAGAAAAAACTATATCAAAAGTTCCTTCCGTAATTGAGCGTTTGGTCGAAGCTCCGGAATCGTTTTCTTTTTTCCAAAGAAACCAACTTTGGTTTGCCTTTCCCCGCAAACAGGCTGATGTTCTTCTTCGTTTGCAGAAGCACCTGTACCTTTTGCATGCCGGTATCCCCTTAGGGATGGAGGGGCGCAAAGGATTTGTTCCTGATCATGCCCTGGCTTTGAACTGGCAACTTGCGGATGGTTGTTTTCAGGAGATTCAACTTTCCGAAGATGCTGCACTGCACTACCTTAAAGGAGAATCGCTTGTCGGTGACCGGGACTTGTCACGGGGAATATTCCTGGTAAGTTGTAACCGAAACCGGCTTGGGTTCGTTAAAAATGTTGGCAATCGTTTCAATAACCTCTACCCCAAAGAGTGGCGCATCAGAATGAGTATTGAGAAAAGCGATGAGTAAATAAAATTTGTGAATTAGCACACTTTCCGCGCTTTATGTATGAAAAAGTTTGCCACAGATCAACTATTTTACTTTTTTTGTCGTTTAATCCGTCTTCTTGCCGATGGTCTGTTTTTTGTTGAATGAAATTGAGAGTACACTACAAATCATTGGATGAAGTTATTTGTATTACACATTTCTAAGTGAAGTTATGAAAGAAACCATGTTTTTACTTGTATCCCTGTTTTTATTAGGGCTTACTTCCTGTGATAGCGATTCAGATGAAACCATCAGCGGGCAGTCTTTTGCTGATTGTGTGGTAAGGTATGAGCAGAATGAAGACCTGGAGGTCGTAACCTTTAACCTGAAGCAGTTCCCGATTGAGAACAATACCATTATGCATACTGCAGAGTTGTTGCAGCATTTGAATGCCGATGTTGTGGCTGTGCAGGAAATCAGCAGCGAAGGGGCTTTGAACGAGCTGGCTGATAAGATGGAAGGTTGGGAAGCTGTGTTTACCAGCGCGCCTACTTCTTACGGACAGTCTCTGGGATATCTGATCAAGGCGACCGAAGTGGAAGTGTTGGAAAGCTATACGCAGGTTTGGTTTGAGGATGACACTTATAACTTTCCGCGTACTCCTTTTGTTATCCGAGTCCGACACCGCCAAAGCGGAATGGAAACCATGCTGGTGAATCTGCATTTAAAAGCGATGAGCGACGCTGAAGATGTTGGAAGGCGGCGAAATGCCTCGGTCAAGTTAAAGGAATATCTCGATGCCAATTTTGCAAATGATTTTGTGATTGTGTTGGGAGACTGGAATGATGAATTGAATGAAGATCAGGCAATAAATGATGTTTTTTCTAACTTTTCGGAGGCAGGAGATTTTTACCGGTTTGCTGATGCAACTATTGCAGATGGTGATGACGATTATTGGTCTTATCCATCATATCCAAGTCATATCGATCATATTTTGATGACTGATGAATGGTTCAGTTACTTTGAGTCGGTAAGTACGATTCGTCCTGATATGTGTTTTGACAACTATTTTGATTATGTTTCTGACCACCGGCCTGTGGTAGCAGTTTTTGATGTGGATTAGTTTTATTAACTTGAATGTTTCTAAAAAACAGCATCACCCCCTAATAAGGAGGAGCACGGCAGAAGAACATTGCGATAAAGCACTATATTTGCCGCGGCAAAATCAAAAACGGTAATGAATATAAGATTTGTACTGAACA
Source organism: Marinilabilia sp. UBA5340 (assembly GCA_002411085.1). GTDB lineage: Bacteria > Bacteroidota > Bacteroidia > Bacteroidales > Marinilabiliaceae > Marinilabilia. The sequence goes on from DHQK01000028.1 coordinate 32,074, forward strand.
TATTGGGCCGGGTGTTGGTCATCCTGGGGCTTTTCATGTGCACTAACTTTATTTGGGTTTTTGCTTATGATGAAGCAACTTTCTGGGGGCATTTTTATGCCTGTCTCATCACCCTGCTTGGTGGTGCCGGACTTTACCTGGGCTCATCGTTGAATTTGAAACCCAGTTTGGGGCTCAGAGAAAGTTACCTGACGGTTACATTTGCCTGGGTAGTGATTTCTGCTTTCAGTACATTGCCATTTTTATTTACGCATTCCATCCACACCTTCGAGGATGCTTTTTTTGAATCGGTTTCCGGCCTTACCACAACCGGAGCTTCTATCCTGAACGATATAGAAGCCTTGCCTCGGAGTGTGCTGTATTGGCGAAGTATGACCCACTGGATAGGGGGTATGGGAATCATCGTTTTGGTTGTAGCCATTCTTCCTATGCTCCGTGTAGGAGGGTATAATCTTTTCAAGTCGGAGGCTACCGGGATTTCCTATGAGAAACTGACACCTCGTACGGCTAGTACTGCCAAGCGGCTATGGGGTATCTATCTGGGTCTTACCTTTATTCAGGTTGTTTTCCTGATGTTTGGAAATATGGACTTTTTTGAGTCGTTGTGTCACAGCTTTGGAACTATCGCTACCGGAGGATTCTCCCCCAAAAATGATAGCATTGCAGGGTATTCACCCTACATTCAGTATGTTATTACGGTTTTTATGCTGCTGGCAGGGATCAATTTTACGCTGCATTATTTTCTGATCAAAGGCAAATTTCAAAAGTTGAAAAGAAACGATGAGCTAAGAACCTACCTCGGTATTATTCTGGTTGCTGGTATCATTATTACGGTTGTGCTTATCCGACATCTCGATCTGGGTATTGAAGAAGCTTTTCGCAGGGCCTTTTTTCAGGTGGTTTCTATTATTACTTCCACAGGTTATATTACCGATGATTATCTGCTTTGGCCTACCCGTGGATGGATCATTATTTTTCTTCTGTTTTTTGTGGGAGCGAGCGTAGGAAGTACCGGTGGTGGTATCAAGGTGATTCGGTTGGTCGTTGCCTTTAAGAGCTTTTATGTCAATTTTTTGAGGTTGTTGCATCCCAACTCAGTTATTGTGCTGCGCGTAAACGGTGAAGTGGTTGATGATGAAAAAGTGAGTACCATTCTCGGATTTATTGTTCTCTATTTTATGACCGCTTTTGTGGGTACTGTAGTAATGATTTTTATGAATGTGGACGCCATGACTGCCATGGCTTCTGTGCTTTCATCGATGGGAGCTATCGGACCGGCGTTTGGCGAAGTGGGTCCTACAAGTAACTTTGCCATGATACCTGATGGGGGCAAATATTTCCTTTCCTTTTTGATGATTCTTGGACGTCTGGAACTGACTACTGTATTTGTTTTGTTTACCCTTGATTTCTGGAAAGACTGATTTTTTATTCTGCATGAATTTTGTTTCCTTTGCCGCCAAAATCAGATAGATAGGCTTGAGACGAATGTTTTTTCGGCCTGAAAAACAGATTTCAAAAAGGATATATCATGAATGTGGATGTGGAGCCTAAAGAAACAAGAGAGATCATTCCAACCAATGTATTGCAGCAGACGGCCTTTTGGGCCCGTTTGAAAAAGAAGCAGGGATGGGGTATCCGGGCTTTTGACCTTTCACTGGGGAAAAGTGAAGCTTTTCCGGAGACCCGTTTTGGAGAAGACGAACGGGAAGGAGATGTGCTGATAACCTTGCGTGCTATTGGTGGCGGACGCTATATGGCTTATGTGCCTTTTGGCCCCGAGCAGTTGCCCGATCAGGAAAGAAGGGGAATATGGCTGGAAGAGATTTCAGAACAACTGCGGGGCTTTCTTCCTGATGATTGCCTTTTTATCCGGTACGATCTCTGCTGGGAATCTCCATGGGCCAACGAAGAGGATTTTTTTACGGATGAAGGTCTATGGCTGGGACCACCCGATACATACGTGCAAGAGATGCGCATGAATTTTGATACCCGTCATTTCAACTTACGCAAAGCCCCCTCAGATATGCTTCCGGCACATACGGTGATGTTGAATCTCAACAAAGGAGAAGAGACGCTTCTGTCGGAAATGAAATCTAAAACCCGCTACAACATTCGTTTATCCCAACGCAAAGGAGTAGGAGTGCGACATGCAGGGATGAATGAACTGGATAAATGGTTTCGGCTTTATGATGAAACCTATTCCCGCAATCGTCTTGCAGCGAACGATATGGTCTTTTTCGAGCAGGTGTTTCAGACACGTGCCGACGATACCGAATCACCGGGAGAAGTGGACTTGTTGCTGGCCGAGAAAGATGGAGAACCATTGGCCGGTATGTTTCTGGCCCGCTCCGGAGAAAGGGCTACTTATCTTTATGGAGCTTCTACCAGTGAGAATCGGAATCTTCAGGCCAGCCATGCCCTTCAATGGGGTGCCATTCAGCGTAGTATCGAGGCCGGATGTCAGGAGTACGATATGTTTGGAATTGCTCCAACACCCGATCCGGAACACCCTATGTACGGACTTTATCGGTTCAAGACCGGATTTGGTGGAACCAAAATTCATCGTCAGGGTTGTTGGGACTATCCTCTTGATGAGGAAGGTTATGAACAGTATCGTTTGGCAGAACTTAATGCTACCGGTTACCATCTGGGATAAAG
>DHQK01000071.1 GCA_002411085.1 Marinilabilia sp. UBA5340
ACGTCTCTTTTTGTTAAACCTTCAAACCTGTCTTTACTTTTTTACTAAATTTCGTTAACACAAACATAAAGATGTTACCACAGCCCACCTATCCCCGATGTTACCAACCCTATCAATTTTGTTTCCAACACCGCCTTTAATCGCCCGGCAATAACAGGTGTTACATGCATTGTAACATGAGTAATACCCATCTCTAAAAACAGTACCTCCCACCTAAATTCATTTCATTTTTCCACTGAATTAGTTTTAATTTTCCTTAATTTGCCAATCTCATTCCGATAGACTTTATGAAAAATTATTTAATTCCTTTTCTTTTATTGAGTACAATACTTTTTTCTGTTCTTCCAGGATGCAACAAACAGAAAAAAGAGACTTTTCATATCGGGTTTTCTCAATGTGCGAGTGATGTATGGCGTGAAACAATGAATAAAGAAATGGTCATGACAGCTGCATTATACCCGGACATTAAGCTAACCATCCTCAATGCCGAAGAGAACACCAGGCGCCAGGAGCTTCAGATTCAGGAATTAATTAATAAAAACGTGGATTTATTGATTATTTCGCCCAATGAATCGGGCCCCATCACTCCCATCGCCGAAAAAGCGTTTAACAGTGACATCCCTACCATTATAATTGACCGTCAGATCAATTCAACAAACTACACTGCATTTGTGGGAGCGGATAATTACCAAATCGGAAAAGATGTTGCCTCGTATATTGCCAACATAAAAAAAGGAAGAGGAGAAATACTTGAAATAAGGGGGATGGACGGCTCCAGTCCGGCCAAAGACCGTCACAGCGGTTTTATGGAAGTACTGAAAAAATATCCTGATTTAAAAATTAAAGAAAGTGCCGAAGGCAAATGGTTGCCTGAAATAGCAGCACAAAAAGCAGCCGAGGCTTTTAATCAACATGATTTTGACATTGTATTCGGCCATAACGATGTGATGGCTCAAAGTGCAAGAAAAGTAGCAGACTCCCTGAATATCAGCGACCTTTTTGTGGTAGGAATTGACGCACTGCCAAATCTTGGAATGGAATTGGTGGAAGAAGGCGTGTTGCAAGCTTCTTTCATTTACCCCACCGGAGGGAAAAAAGCCATAGAAGTAGCCCGAAATATCCTGACAGGGAAAACGTATCAGAAGCAAAATATTCTGGGCACGTCAGTCATTGACAATTCCAATGTAACAGTTCTGCGCCTTCAGATGGATCAGGTGATGGCCTTCCAGGATATCCTGAACCGACAGACAAGCCGTATTAAAGAACAGGAAGTTCAGTTTAACGACCAGCGGTCGCTGCTCAATGTGGCATTAATCAGTCTTGCTCTGCTGGTCGTTCTCTCGCTCTGGCTCGCTTATTACTACACCATGATTCGCCGACGAAATGCCGAGCTGGACCATAAAAACAAAGCCATTGAAAATCAAAAAGAACAATTACAAAATCAAAACCATCAAATCAGGGAAATGAACAAGGAGGTTCAAAGGGCCACTCAGGCTAAACTGAGCTTCTTCACAAATATAAGCCACGAATTCAGAACGCCGTTGACACTCATTCAGGCACCGGTAAATGAGGTACTCTCATCACAGGATATTGAAAAGATTCCGTCAGTGAAAAATAATCTATTGCTGGTCAGGCAAAACAGCGATCGCTTGCTAAGGTTGATTAACCAACTCATGGATTTCAGAAAAATGGATGCCGGCAAACTCAGATTAAACATCTCCAAAATCAACCTTCACCAGCTTATTGAAGAAATATATAACGCATTTATTCCTCTGGCCCGACAGAAAAATATTGATTTCTCATTTGACTGTCCTTCAACGAACAGAATTATCCATCTGGATGTCGATAAAATAGACAAAGTCCTGTTCAATATTCTTTCCAACGCCTTTAAGTTCACTCCTCAAAACGGGCGTATCAGAATTGAGGTTTCCCCTGTTGATGATACAAAAGTAAAAATTGCGGTGGCGGACACAGGACCTGGAATACCTTCGGAAAAGAAAAACAAAATTTTCAAACCGTTTTATCAGCAGGACGAGCACCGTTCTGCCGGAACAGGCATCGGGCTTTCTTTGTCAAAGGGTTTTATGGATCTTCACAAAGGAGAAATAGTGATTACGGACAATACACCATCAGGAAGTATATTCACAATCATACTTCCTGATAACAAAGACCTGCAGGCGACCAATAGTTTAAAAACAGCACCGGACATTTCTGCTAAACCGGTTATCGATGAAGTTAAAAAAGACCCCATTTCCGATGATTTCTTTACAGATACGAGTCAGCCGAAGCCAGGCTTACTCATTGTGGAAGATGATGAACAACTCAAATCCTATCTACTTCAATTATTGTCCTCCGACTATTCCATTGAAACAGCATCCAACGGAAAGGCCGCACTTTCTTTACTTGAAAAAAAACAGGCAGACCTGGTACTTACCGACCTCATGATGCCGGAAATGGACGGTACCGAGTTGACCGTTCATCTCAAGAACAATATTGAAACCAGTCATATTCCGGTGATCATGCTTACAGCCAAAGCCGGTACGGAACAAAAAACAGAAGGCATTGAAACCGGAGCCGATGCCTATATCGAAAAACCTTTCGACCCCAAATACCTCCAAGTTCGAATAAAAAAACTCATTGAACTCCGCAATACACTTCGCAGCCATTACCAACAGAACATTGGTAATTTTTATACTGATGAAACAGACGGACAACCCCTGTCATTAGACCAGAAATTTCTCTCCAGGCTACATTCTACCCTGGAAGAATGGTACACAGACCCCGAATTCTCAGTGGAAAAAATGAGTAAAAACGTTGGTCTTTCAAGGATCCATCTCTACCGAAAAATGAAAGCATTGACCAACTACACCCCATCCGAATATATCAACAAATTCAGACTTCATAAGGGGATGCAAAGACTCAGAAATGAGAAAGGAAACATCTCAGGAGTAGCATTAGACGTTGGTTTTACCTCACCAGCCTATTTCACCAAAAAATTCAGGGAAGAATTTGGAAAGACTCCTTCTGAGGCTATTGAAGAATAAAAAAATCAATAAGCAATTCCAATTCCCGGGAAGGAGAAAAAATATTCTTCACAACCGACAGTTTTTCTACAAAATTATTAATCATATTTAG